>VBGQ01000058.1 GCA_005882055.1 Chloroflexota bacterium | reverse complement strand
TCGCATCCGCCGAGATCGGGGTCCTGTTCACTGCCCTCGCGATCTGGGGCGGCATGATGTGGGCTCGGCCGGTATGGGGCGTCTTCTGGCAATGGGAGGATCCCCGGCTGACAACCACGGCGCTGCTGCTGGCGCTGTACGTCGGCTACCTCCTGCAGCGTCGCCTGTCCGACGATCCGACACGGCGCGCCACGCGCTCCGCGGTGGTGGGCCTGGTCGCCGCGGTGGACCTTCCGATCGTGCACTTCAGCGTCATCTGGTGGCGGGGTCTCCACCAGACCCCCACCTTCCTGGCGCCGGACAAGATTCTGCATCCAGCCGCGCCGCTGCAGTTCGTCCTGGCCCTGGTGGGCATGCTGACCGCATTCACGCTGGCGTGGACGTGGCTGATGATCCGGCGCTACCAGCTGGCCCGCGCCGAGCTCGCCCGGGAAGAGGCCATTCGGGGTGAGCTGATCAAGAGCGCGAGCCGATCCGTCGTTGGGGCGCCAGAGGCCGGCGGAGCCCAACCCGGGGCGCCGGTGGAGGCCACGCGATGAGCGACGCCGGCTTCGTGATCGCGGGCTACGCGGTGATCCTGGGCGGGTTGGCCGGGTATGCCACGCTCCTCCTGCGGCGCCTTGCCCGCGCCCGACAGCAGCGGTCGCCGGGCGACGACGGGGCATGACCCTGGCCCGGCCGCTTCCCCGTCCGGCAAGGCGCCGGATGCCGTGGGCTGTCCTGGTCGGGATCGCGATCATCGCCGCCGTGGTCGCCTACCTCGCCTTCAGTGAGGTGGGGAAGGCGCTCGTCTATTACCTGACCCCGACCGAGCTGCTGGCCAGGGGCGACGCGGCCTACGGTGAGACGGTGCGTCTTGGCGGGCTTGTGAAGGCCGGCAGCAAGCACGGTCCCGACACGAATCTCTCATTCATTCTCACCGACGGCACGAAGGACGTCTCGGTGCACACGTCGGTGGCCCCGCCCGCGCTGCTCCGGGAGGGGATCGGAGCGGTCGTCGAGGGTCAGCTGGGCCGCAGTGGCGTCTTCGAGGCGACCCAGGTCATCGTCAAGCACGACGAGAACTACGTGGTGCCCACCAACGGGGCGGTGCCCAGCCACATCGCCCCACCGGGCGGCTGATCGGACCGATGCTGCCCGAGCTCGGCCATGCAGCCATCGTCGTGGGGCTGGCACTGAGCGCGTACGCAACGATCGCCTTCGTTCTTGGCGCGCGGCGGGGTGATCGCGCAGTCCTGGCGAGCGCACGGCGGGCCATCTACGCGAGCTTTGGCCTTGCGGCGCTGGCCGCGGTCACCATGGTCGTGCTGCTGCTGACACATGACTTCAGCGTGCTCTACGTCGCGCGAAACAACGCCACCACCACGCCCCCCTTCTTCAGCGTCATCTCGCTGTGGGCGGCACTGGAGGGCTCGATCCTCTTCTGGACCCTGCTGCTCACCGGCTGGGCCAGCCTGGTGATCTGGCGCCACCGCGCGGGCCATGTCGCGCTGCTGCCATGGGCGGGGGCGACGCTGGCGGCCATCTCCGCGTTCTTCTTCGCGGTCATGACCTGGCCGGGGAATCCATTCACCCGGGTCACCCCGGTCGCGACGGAAGGGCCCGGCCCGAATGCGCTGCTGCAGAACCATCCGTTCATGGGCCTGCACCCGCCACTCCTGTACCTGGGCTACACGGGTCTCGCGGTCCCCTTCGCCTTTGGCATCGCCGCGCTGATCACCCGACGAACCGATGAGGAATGGCTGGGCATCGTCCGCAGGTGGACGCTGCTCCCCTGGATCTTCCTGACCCTGGGCATCACCGCCGGCGCCTGGTGGAGCTACGCGGTCCTTGGCTGGGGCGGCTACTGGGCGTGGGACCCGGTCGAGAATGCGGCGCTGCTGCCGTGGCTGACGGCGACCGCATTCATCCATTCCTCGATGGTCGCCGAGCGTCGCGGCTCGCTGCGGATCTGGACCTCCGCGCTGGTGATCGCGACGTTCTGCCTGACGTTGCTGGGGACCTTCCTCACCCGGTCAGGCGTGATCGCCAGCGTGCATTCGTTCACCCAGTCGTCGATCGGGCCGTGGTTCCTGGCGGCGATCGCCGTGGCCCTGACCGGGTCGCTGGGACTCCTCGTCTGGCGCCTCCCGGCGCTCGTCGGCAGCGAGCGCCCCGCCGCGCCGGTCAGTCGCGAGTCTGCATTCCTGCTGAACAACGTCCTGTTCCTGGGCATCACCTTCGCGGTCCTGTTCGGAACGCTGTACCCGCTGGCGGTCGAGGCGCTCTCCGGCGACACGGTCAGCGTGGGGGCGCCGTGGTTCGACCGCGTCAACGCGCCGCTCTTCCTGCTGCTGCTCTTCCTGATGGGCGTGGGGCCGGCGCTGCCCTGGGGGGCCGCCAGCTGGCGCTCGGTGCGGGACCGCCTCGGGCTCCCG
Organism: Chloroflexota bacterium; assembly: GCA_005882055.1. Classification (GTDB taxonomy): domain Bacteria; phylum Chloroflexota; class Limnocylindria; order QHBO01; family QHBO01; genus CF-82. The sequence goes on along the minus strand of VBGQ01000058.1, from coordinate 2,918 downwards.
ATCGTCGCCGGCGTGGCGGGCGTGGTCGCGGGCCTGGCCATCGGGATGCGAGATGCGGCTCCGCTGGCCACCATCGGCCTGGCGCTGTTCGTCGTCGCCATCCTAGGCGACGAGCTGCTCCGAGGGACCAGCTCGCGAGCTCGGACGCGCGGCGAACCCGCTCCCGCTGCCGCCTGGCGGCTCGCGACGCGAAACCGCCGGCGCTACGGCGGGTACCTCGTGCATGCCGGCATCTGCGTCATGGCCGTGGCCATCTCGGTCAGCGCCACGCAGGGCCAGGACGCGACCGCCACGCTGCGTCCAGGCCAGAACATGCGGGTCGCCGGCTACACGCTTACCTACCAGCGCCTCGTGCAGGAGCCACTGCGCGACGACCCGCAGGTGATCGAGACGCGGGCAGAAGTTGGCATTAGCGGCCGGCAGACCGGCAGCCTGGCAACCGCCCTGCGCAGCTACCCCAGCTCATCGACGCCCATCGCAACGCCATCGGTGCAGACCAGCCTGGGCGAGGACCTGTACGTCACGTTGCTCAGCTACGACCCCGCGACCAGCACGGTGACGCTGCACGCGCTGGTCAACCCGCTCGTGGTCTGGATCTGGCTTGGCGGCGGGGTGGTCGGCATCGGTGCCATCTTCGCCATCTGGCCTGATCGGCGACGCGCGACCGCGCCGGCGCCGGCCCCGGTGCCGGTCGCCTCGGCAGGCGCCACGCCGCCGCGTCGGGAGCCGATCCCGGAGACAGCCGCGCCATCGGTCCGGGCGGAGGAGGCATGAACGTGCGGGCACTCCGCTGGCTGCTCGTGCCGCTCGTCGTGGTGCCGCTGGTGCTGCTCCTGCTGCACGGGTTTGGTCGTGATCCGCAGGCGATTCCGTCGCGCCTCATCGGCAAGCCGATGCCGGAGTTCAGGCTGGTGACCCTGGATGGCCGGACGGTGACCTCGGCGGAGCTGCGCGGCAAGCCCGTGCTGCTCAACTTCTGGGCGAGCTGGTGCATCCCCGCCTGCGTGGACGAACACGCCGTGATGCTCGAGGCTGCGCGCTCGTACGGGAGCGCGGTGCAGATCGTGGGTGTTCTCTACCAGGACACGCCGGACGGTGCGCGCACCTTTGGAGCCCGATACGGCGAGCCGAGCTGGCCGACGCTCCTCGACCCTGATGGACGGCTCGCGCTCGACTTCGGCGTCACCGGGCCGCCGGAGAGCTACTTCGTCGACGCCCGCGGCATCGTGCGCTACAAGCAGTTTGGCCCGCTCACCGCAGCGGTGGTCTCCGACCAGCTGGGCCGCCTGCTGGGCGCCGCCGGCGGCAGGGGAAGCTGAGCCCAGACCCATGCCGCGAACGTACGCGTTCCCGCTCGCTCTCGGCGCGCTCTTGGCGTTGGCCGGCTTACTGGTGGTTGTCGCGTTGCGGCCTGCCAGCGCTCCGAGTCGTGAGGAGGTGGCTCGCCAGATCGCCGGCGACCTCCGCTGCCCCGACTGCCAGGGCCTGTCCGTCGCGGACTCGAACTCGGGGTCTGCGGTCGAGATCCGGCGACAGATCGAGGAGCAGCTGACCGCCGGGCGCTCCCCGGACGAGGTTCGGCAGAGCTTCGTGGACCGATACGGCGAGTGGATCCTGCTCAGCCCCACCGCCCCGCTGGCATGGCTGCTGCCGGCGCTCGTGCTGCTGGCCGCAGTTGGCGCGCTCACCGTTTGGATCTGGCGCGCCAGGCGCACGAGGGAACGCGCGGGCGGCAGCGCGGACCCTCCGGTCACCGAGCTGGATCGCGCGCGGGTCCGCGAGGAGGCGGAGGCACTCGATGCCTGAGCCGGGCCAGCTGCTGATCCTGATCGTCGTGCTCGTCGCCGCCGGAGGCGTTGTGGCCGGACCGCTGGTGTGGAGGCGGCCGGATGTTGGAACCGCACCCCACGACGGTGACGATGTCGGCAGCCTCGCACTGCGGCACCGGATCGCGGTCGAGTCCCTGCGGGACGTGGAGGCGGATCGGCGGGCCGGATCGCTCGATGAGGAGGCGTACGCACCTGCCCGCCTCGAAGCCGAGGAACGCGCGGCCCGCACACGTGCCGCACTCGAGGCGGCGCAGCGCGGGGGTCGGGGAACGCCGAGCGGCGCACCGGTTCCATCCACCGGAGCGCGCCGCGCGATCTTCGCTGCGGGCGGGACCCTGGGAGTGCTGGTCCTGCTTGGCACTGTGCTCCCCGCACCCCTGACGCTGGCCAACGGCAGCGTGGTGAACACTCAGCTCGCCGCGCAGGAGGAAGCCGAGGCGGCGCGCCAGCGCGCCATCGGGGACCTGGAGGCCACGCTTGCGGCACACCCTCAGGCGGCCGGCCTTGTCCAGCTTGCCGACCTGTACCTGCGGGGCGGAACCGCACGCGAGGTGCAGCATGCGGCGAGCCTCCTGATCCTGGCGGTCCGCCTCGACCCCAAGCAGGTGGATGCCTATCGGCTCCTGGTGACCGCCTACATCCAGGCCGGCGACTACAAGGACGCCACAGCCGCCACCGATGCCTACGCCACGCTGGCGCCCACCTCGGCGGACATCCCGTTCTTCCGGGGCCTGGTCGCCTACCGGGGGGCCGGGGACCGATCTGCCGCGATCCGCTGGTTCGACGCGTTCCTGAAGGCCGCACCAAACGATCCGCGTGCGGTCATGGTCCGCTCCCTGCGCGCCGAGGCGGCAGGCGAGCTGCCTGGTGCGGGCGGCCCTACGACCAGCCCCGGAGTTAGCCCGGGATCCTAATCGGGGCTGCCCTCGTCGGCGCCCTGGTCGACGACGCGCTCCAGCGTGCGTCGCAGCTGCTCGAGCTCTGCCGGTGGGATGCGATCGATGAAGTGCTGGCAGACGGCGCGCTCGTGGGTGGGGGTTGCGGCCCGGAGCCGTCCGATGCCCGCCTCGGTGATCATCGCCCAGTACC
>VBGQ01000057.1:5306-6626 GCA_005882055.1 Chloroflexota bacterium | reverse complement strand
GATGTCGTCACCGATGACGGGCAGGCCACGCTCCGCGAAGCGGCGCTGCCAATACGGCTCGCGCCCGATGAACACCGGGATGGCGTTCACGAAGCCGACGCCCGCCTGCAGCGCCTGCTCGACGTACCACTTGGTCGCTTCCTCGCTGCCGACCGGCAGGTAGCTGACGACCACGTCCACGTTGCGCTCCTTGAGGATGCCGACCACGTCCGCCGTAGGTCCAGGGGCCTTCTCGATGACCTGGCTCAGGTACTTGCCCAGCCCATCGTGGGTCATACCGCGGTCGACCGTGACTCCGGTGTGGGGCACATCCGCGAACTTGAAGGTGTTGTTCTGGCCGGAGAAGATCGCCTCCGAGAGGTCCTTGCCGACCTTCTCCTTGTCGACGTCGAAGGCCGCCACGAACTCGATGTCCCGGATGTGATAGCCGCCCAGGTTGACGTGCATCAGGCCCGGGATGAAGTCTCCCTCGCGGGCAGTCTCGTAGTAGTGGCGTCCCTGGACGAGGCTGCTGGCGCAGTTCCCCACGCCCACGATCGCGACGCGAATCTTGCCGTCGGATGGCCGGTTCCCGTTCGTCGCGCTCTTGCCGTTGCTGCCGTTGCTGTTGGCCACAGTCTCCTCGTTGCTCCTTCCTGGCTCAACCACGCGCCGGTGCGGTCAGCCTCCATACGTGCCAGATGCGCTGCGCGGTGGTCGCCACCGTGAGGGCGGCGATGATCCAGAGCGCAGTAATGAGTGCAGGACCGATGCCCAGGCCGGCGAGCCCAAGCCCGGCGATGATGAGCACCAGGCGCTCTGTGCGCGGTGCGACCCCGATGGAGGCGCTCACCCCAATCCCCTCAGCCCGGGCGCGCGAGTAGCTCACCATGAAGGACCCGGTCAGCGCCACGAATGCCGCCAGCACGGGCCAGGTTGGCGCGTCTGCCTGCAGGTAGTGGGCCGCGATGGCGAGGTAGACGATCGCCTCGCCCGCACGATCGAGTGTCGAGTCCAGGAATCCGCCGAATGGCGTGCCGCCGCCGGTCGCCCGGGCGAGCGCCCCATCCACCGCGTCGAGCAGTGAGCCTGCCACCAGGACGAGCGCGCCCGCCACGAGTGCGCCCGAGGCGATGAGCAGCGCGGCGATCACGACGATCAACAGGCCCAGCACCGTCACGGTGTTGGCGGTCACGTGGAGTGCCAGTGCCACGCGCACGATGGGATCAAGGATGGCGCGCACTGTCTCCTTCACCCAGGCGGGCAGGAGCGAGTTTCCGCCGGACAGGCCGTGTGCACGTGGATGGCTAGCGGACATCGGCGATCTCCGTGCCGCTCGAC
>VBGQ01000057.1:0-5282 GCA_005882055.1 Chloroflexota bacterium | reverse complement strand
TGCCGGCAATCAAGCGGGTCTCCGCATCACGCAGCTCCTCGAACGCGGCGAGTCGCAGCTGGCAGAGCGTCTCGCGGCCGTGGCGTTGGGTGGTGATCACCCCGGCGAGGCGCAGGATCCGAAGGTGCCAGCTGATCAGCGGCTGCGACAGCCCCACGCGCGAGGAGAGCTCGTTGACCGGCAGCGCCCCGTGCACGGCAAGCAGCCCGATGATCCGGAGGCGCGTCTCGTCGCCGAGAGCGCGATAGAGGGTCCGGAGGCGGCGCAGGTCGCGGTCCGCGGGAGCCTCGTTGGGAAAGGTCATCTCGTAGCGCTTCTTTATCAAATGGGGATTTATATAAGGTTCCGCTTATGCTATTCGTCCAGCCTGAATCCGTCAAGAAGGCCAGTCGGCGAGGACGAATCCCCGTGCTAGAGTCCCCGCCGTGACCAGTTCGACACCGGATGCGCTCTGGTCATCGCAAGCCATTCGGCTGCTTCACCCGGCGGCCGTGGTCTGCGAGCGGATTCGTCGGCGGGTCGGCCACGAGCCCCTGCTCCAGCGCGTCGACCTGCAGGTCCCGGTTGGCGCGAGGCTGCTGCTGGTCGCCGTTCCCGACGCTTCTGGATCGCTGCTTTTGCGCGTCCTGGCCGGGCTTGCGCGCGCGGACGGCGGCCGCTACCAACTGGCGGGCGCCCTGGCTTCCGACGCGTCCCCTGCCGGCTGGGCCCGTCGCTTTGCCTACGTCGGCCCCGATCCGGGACTCTTCCCATGGATGTCGGCGGACGAGACGCTGGCCCTGTCCGCCCGGCTCGTCGGTCTCGAGAGGCCCGATGCACAGCGCCGGATCGAGGAGGCGGTCGAGCGGTGGGGGCTGGCCACCGGCCGCGATCGCCCCATGTCGCGGATGGGGCTCGCCTTCCTGCAGCGCGCCGCCATGGCCGCCGCGCTGCTCGGTGACCCCGAGCTCGTCCTTCTCGATGAACCGCTGCGTGCACTTGACCCCGATGAGCGGATTCGGTTGCTCCGGCTCCCCGGTGAGCGGCGAACCGTCGTCCTCGCCAGCCGCTATCCGGCGAGTGAGGCCGGCGCGGTCAACCAGATCGCCCTGCTCCAGCACGGCCGCGTGGAGCTGCACGCCCCGTTCTCCGCGCTCGAGGAGCATGGGCTTCCGCTCTCGCTGCGCAGCATCCAGTCGCTGGCAGGGATGGCGGCGGTTCGTCGCGAAGCCGCGCGACGCTCGAGGAGCGCGGCCAGCCCCACGGAGCATCGTGCGAGCGCGTGATGGCCGCCTTCGCGCTCACGCGCATGGCGGTGCGTGAGCTGTGGATCAGCTTCCGTCTGCTTCTGCTGCTGGTCCTGCCCATATCGGCGGGCCTGGGCGCACTCCTCCTCGCTTCCGATCCTGACCTCGCCCAATCGGCGCTGGCATGGGGCATCGCCGGGGCCGCCACCCTGGCCGCTGGCATCGCCGCCGCAGCCTGGGCCGGGGAGCGGCGCCGGGGGACCGCCGCCTGGCTGAGGCTGCGGGCGGTTCCCCGCGCCTCGATCCTGCTCGCTTGGTTCGCCGGCCTCGCGCTGCCGTTGACGGCGGGCGTCGCCGCGGCGGGGCTCCTGGTCTGGCTGGCATCCAGCCCACAGCCCCGCCCGCCCCTCGATGCGATTTCGTACGCGGCGCTCGTGGCAGCCGGTGCCGGAGCGGCGCTCCAGGCGCTGGCGGTCGGCATGGTCGCGGGCTCCCTCCTTCGTCCGATTCCGGCGGCCCTGCTGGCCGTCGTGGCCAGCGGCGCGCTGCTCGCGGCCGGCCTGGGGCTTACGGCGGAGCCTCCACTGGTGCCGACGGCGGGGGTGGGCCTGATGGCAAGCGCCGCTAACCTCCTCAGGCCCCTGGCCGACGGGCTCCAGGCGCTCGGACTTGGCCTGACGCTCGACGGACTGCTGCTCGGGGCAGCGGTCCTCGTCTTCGATCGCGTCGACCTGTGAGCGGGGCGCTCGAGGAGTCTGCGGCGCGTCCCGCGGTCCGCCCGCTCGTCGCCTGGAGCGTCCTCGCCGTCGCGTCCGTCGGGGTGCTGCTCTCCGGCGCGGAGCTGATGGTCGTCGCCATCGCCCTGCCCAGCATCGTGGTGAGCTTTGGGGGCTGGACCGATCTGGCGCGAGTGTCGTGGATCATCAACGCCTACCTGCTGGCGTTCGTGGTCGCGATGCCACTGGCTGGCAGGGCGGCGGACATGTGGGGCGCGCGTCGGCTGTACGTCGTTGCCCTGCTGCTGTTTTCCCTGGGTAGCCTGGCCAGCGGCCTGTCGCCCCTGGGCGGCGCGGAGGCCGGCCTGAGCTGGCTGATTGGGGCTCGGGTGGTGCAGGGATTCGGCGGTGGCGCACTCGTGCCGCTCTCGATGAGCCTTGCGGCCCACCTGTTCGAAGGTCGGGCGCGCGCCGCCGCCCTGGGCGTGGAGGGGGCAGCGACCTTCATCGGGATGGCGGTCGGCCCTGCGTATGGGGCCTGGGTGCTCCTCAACGTGAGCATCCCGGTGCCGGGAGTGGCCGTGGCGGGCTGGCAGTGGATCTTCCTGCTGAATGTCCCGATCGCGATCATCGTGCTGCTGGCCATCTACGTCGTGGCTGGTGCGGTCGAGACCCCGCGGCACCAGGGGCGCACCGACCTGCTGGGAGCCGTACTGCTCTCGCTCGGCCTGCTGTCTGGTGTGGGTGCCTTGAGCGAAGCCGGGCGCCTCGGATGGACTGACCCGCTCGTCCTGGGCGGTCTGGCGCTGGCGGTGCTGGCGACCAGCGCATTCCTGCTCTACGAGCGGGTCGCACGCACGCCGCTGATCGAGATCGGCCTGTTCAGGATTCGTCGCTTCAGCGCGGCCAATGCCGTCAGCCTGCTCACTGGCTACACGCTCGCCACCGCGATCATCGGTGGGCCGGTCTTCGTCAACCGGGTGCTGAATGGCGGCGCCGCTGAATCCGCGCTCGTTCTCAGCGCGTTGACGCTTGCCGTTGCAGGAGGCGCGATCGTCGGGGGTCTTCTTTCCGCGCTGCTCGGCGAGCGGCCGGTCACGCTGGTCGGCGTGGCGGTCACCGCTGTTGCCCTCTGGCTGGCCCTTGGCTGGGGCACGGAGAGCGGACTGGACCGGCTGGGCCGGGACCTGTCCCTCTTCGGCGCGGGATTCGGCCTCACGATCTCGCCGCGCGCGACCGCGGCGGTTGCTGCGGCCGGGGCCACCGCCTACGGGGTCGCCAGCGCCCTGCTGCAGGTGTTCCGCACGATCGGCATGAGCGTGGGGCTGGCGTTGCTGACCAGCATCGGTCAGAGCAGGATCGACGAGCTCTCGGCGCTGATCAATGACCCGGGTCGCCGAGACAGCCTCGTCGCGGGCCTGCACCATCCGGAGTTCGTGGGGGTGGACCCCAAGACGTCGCTGGCGCTCGTCGACCTCCTCGAGCGGTGGTCGCGCGGCCAGGCCGCGGACGTGCTGCGCCAGGTGATGACGATCGCCCTGGGTGTCGCCCTCTGCACCCTGATCCCGGCATTGTTCCTGGGTGGCCGAGAGTCCCAGGCGCCCGAGTCCCAGGCGCCCGCGTCCCAAACCCCGGCCGCTAGAAGCGCGGCTCCGCCACCACGATGAACTCGCCCCAGTTGCGGTTGTAGCCCTGGCTGGTCTGCAGCGTCAGCCGCTCGTGATCGGTCGGCGCGCTCCACATTGCGCCTTCCCGGCAGTCGGTCGGCGCGTACTGGAGCGCCAGCGGCGGCGTGGTCCAGTAGCTCATCGGCTTCGCACGGGTATCCGGGCAGGCGATGTTGGGATGGATCTCCGTCACGCGGTAGACGAGCACCTTGCCGTCCGACATCAGGACCCGGACCTCCGCCCCGAGCTGCACGTTCCAGAGGGGTAGGAACATCCCCACCTGGGCGTGGGCAAAGATGTAGGTGTTGGTGCCGCGTCCCGGCTCGGAGCCTCCGCACAGGACCCACGCGCCATGCTCGGGCGGGAAGTCGCAGTCCTGCTTGTTGGTCGCCTTCTGAACCCGGATGTTGAGCCCGATCGAAGGGATCTGCATCTGGACGGCGACCCATTTCGGGTTTGGCGTGGGACTGGCCGTCGGTGACGCCGATGGCCGAGGGCTGCGCGGCGAGGGGGTGGCCTGGGCGACGGCGGTGGGCGTTGGCTCCGGGATGGGCGGCAGGCTCTGGCCCGCCCCGGGTTGGTCCAGGTTGAGCTGCCCGACCATAATCAGCGCCACGCCTGCCAGAGCGAGCAGGATGGGCACGGCAAAACCCGGTCGCAGGAGGCGGCGCACGGACGGGAGTCTAGCAACCGGCGACGGAAGCGAGACCGATCACGCCCTGGCGCTCGCCGCGGCGGCCCTGGCGATCAGCCCTGCAGGCCTGGTGACCGATCTCGACGGCACGCTGTCGGGGATCGTGCCGGTGCCCAGTAATGCGCGACCCGTCCCTGGGGCGGTCGAAGCCTTGCGGGCACTCGAGGGCCGGCTCGCGGTGATCGCGGTCGTCACCGGCCGCGCCGCGCATGACGCCCGTCGAATCCTGGGGAGCGCCGGCGAGAGGCTGCTGGTGATTGGGAACCACGGCCTGGAGTGGCTCGAGCCCGGCGCCGTGACGGCCGAGGTCGACGACGCGGTAGCCCCGCTCCGCTCCGCGATCACCGCCCTCCTGGCCCGAGTCCCAGCCCTTCCGGGCGTTGAGATCGAAGACAAGGGCCTGTCGGCGACCGTGCACTACCGGCGAGCATCGGATCCGGAGGCCACCCGCGACCGGTTGCTGCAGAGCTTGCACGAGATGCGTGTGCCGGAGCTGGAAGTTCGCGAGGGGCGAAGGTCGATCGAGCTGCGCCCGGTGGGCCACGGGAACAAGGGGACTGCGCTCCGGGCCATCGTCGACCGGTTTGGGCTGCGGGGCCTGATGGTCGCCGGTGACGACGTCACCGATCTCGACATGTTTGCCGTCGCTCGGGAGCTCCGCTCCGAGGGAGTCACGAGCACGGTGCTCGGGGTCTCCGGCGGGCGCGAGGTACCGGCGCAGGTAGCGGCCAGCGTCGACGTCCTCCTGCCAGACCCCGATGCCTTCATTCGCGTCCTTGGTCGGCTCGCCGGCACTATCCGCTGAGCCGGCCCTCCGCGACATCGGCCAGGTCGTCCAGCTGGCGTCGCAGCCACCAGGTGATGTCCTCGTGCTCGACACCGGCCCGCAGGTGGGCCAGGCGGCTGCGCCGCTCATTCCGGGGCATGGAGAGTCCCTTGGCGATCGCCTCGGCGGTACCGACAAGGTCAACGGGCGCCA
>VBGQ01000056.1 GCA_005882055.1 Chloroflexota bacterium | reverse complement strand
CCAGCCCGGATCAGCTCGACGCGCTGCCAGGCATCGGCCCGGTCACCGTCCAGAAGATCGTGGCCGCTCGCCAAGAGAAGCCGTTCCAGAGCCTCGACGAGCTCGTCGAGCGCAAGGTGCTCACCAGCGCGCAGCTCACCAAGATCCGGGACCTCGTGACCGTCTGAAACGGCGGGCATCCAGTGGTCGTTCTCATCCTCCCGGGCGTCGCCGCCGGCGTTGCCCTCGGAATCGTGGCGGCCGATCTCGGGGGCGCGCCGTCAATCGGCATCGAGCTGCTTGCGGTTGGCGCGCTTGGCCTGCTGCTGGTTGGTGTTCGGTTGGCCGGCGAGGCGGTCCCTCGCTGGGCCGGCACCGCCACGGCAGCGGGCATGGTCGTGGCGCTGGGCATGGTGGTCGGGACCCTCCGCGAGTCCCAGACCGGACTACCAAGCGGGCCGGACAGCGTTACCGCCCTGGTCAACCGCGAGGACGAGCTCGTCATCCGCGGCACCGTGCTCGATGACCCCAGGCCGCGGGCCGACCGCCAGCAGGTCGTCCTCGAACGCATTGACGCAGGCGGCCGTCCGGTGCGCGGCCGGATTCTTGCCTGGCTGCCCCGCGCGGTTGACGTGGCCACCGGGGATCGGGTGGCATTCCGCGCCCGGCTCGAGGAGCCGCAGGACTTCGACGGATTCGCGTATCGGGACTTCCTCGCGCGCCAGGGAATCGGAGCCATCGCTCGCACATTCAGCGCGACCGTCATCGACCACCAGGCGCAGGGACCGGGCGCGGTCGCGGCGCGTGCCCGCGACGCGCTCGTCGAAGGCCTGAACACCATCGTGCCGGAGCCGGAGGCGTCGCTCGGGGCCGGGATCCTGCTCGGAGTACGGGCCAGCATCGACCCAGCCGTGAGCTCTGCGTTTGCCACCGCCGGGCTCACGCACGTCGTCGCCATCTCCGGGTGGAACATCGCCATTGTCGGGATGCTGGTGGCCCGCCTGCTCGAACCCCTCCGGCGGCGGGCCGGCGGGCGGATGCTGGCTGAACCGATCACCGCTCTTCTCATCGGTGGCTACGTGGTGCTGGTCGGGTCCAGCCCATCGGTCATTCGGGCGGCGTTGATGGCCGGAGCGCTCATGCTCGGGCGCCAGGCAGGCTCTCGAGCCCACGCCGCATCGGCCCTGATGCTCGCGGCCCTGGTGATGATGCTGGTGGCGCCGAGCGTGCTCTGGGACGTCGGATTCCAGCTCTCCTTGCTGGCGACCGCGGGCTTGATCGCGTTCGGCGCGCCCATCGAGGGGCGGCTCCGGCGCTGGCCTGCCTGGCTCCGCGAACCGGTGGCGCTGACCCTTGCGGCGCAGCTCACCACACTCCCGGTCATTCTTGCCACGTTCGAGCGAGTCAGCCTGGTCGCTCCGTTGGCGAATGTCGTGGTCGTCCCGCTCGTGCCGCTCGTGATGCTGGCCAGCGCGGTGGCAGCCGCGGCCGGCATCCTGGCCAGCGTCGTCCAGGTTGCGGCCGCCCTTCCGCTGGCCGCCATGCCGGTGGCGGCTCCTGGATGGTTGGCGGTGGCCTGGTATCCGGGGCTGGTCCTCCTCTGGCGTCGTGCCAACCGGCTTACGCCGGACAAGGCGCCGGGCGATTCGATCGCCCTGCTGGCGGTCCTGCCGAAGCCAACGCCGCTTCGCGCCGCTGTGCGCAGGCTGACGACGCTGGCCGGTGCCTCGGTGGCCACAATCGCACGCCCAAGGCGCGCGCTCTTGGCGATGACCGCAGTCCTGGCCGCCACCACGCTGGCGACGCTCCCCGACGGGCGACTGCACCTCGTCGTCCTTGACGTTGGCCAGGGCGACGGCATCCTCGCCGTGACGCCGACCGGGCGCAGCATGCTCATCGATTCGGGCCCGGATCCCGACCAGACGCTGCGTCAGCTCGGGGCCGCCCTCCCGTGGTGGCGTCGCGCCATCGACGTGGTGATCCTCACCCATCCACACCAGGATCACGTCGGCGGATTCCCCGAGGTCCTTCGCAGGTTCCGGGTCGCGACGATCCTCGATCCGGGCAAGCCGTATGCGAACCCGACCTATGACCGGTTCCTGCAGCTGTCCCTCGCGGAACGCGGGGCTTCGTATCGGTTTGCTCGCGCAGGACAACGCCTCAGCCTGGACGCGAGCAGCACCTTCGAGATCTGGTACCCGAACGCCGCCGATGCCGCCGGACCGCTTGCTCGCGTCGCGATCGCTGCTGCGTGCAATCGATATCCTGAAGGTCGGCCATCACGGTTCGAGCTCCGGGACCTCGCCGCAGTTCCTTGCAGCCCTGCATCCGGCGGCGGGGCTGATCAGCGTGGGAGCCGGCAACAGGTACGGCCACCCGCACCTGGTCACGATTCGTGCGCTGCAGAACGCGCGCGCGACGGTGCTGCGAACGGACCGCGACGGATCGATCCAGGTCGAGACCGATGGTGCCTCCTGGACGATCTCCACACACGGGCGCGTGATCCAACGCGGCGTGGCGCGTGGCGCCGAGGCCGCTCGAGCGGGGACCGCATCGCAGACGCCACGCGCACCAACGGGTAGCATCCCGTCGTGGCCATTCCGAACGCGGAGGAGGCGGCTCGCATCCTCGCCGCGCGCCGGCTCCCTCACGGCATCGTTGCCCATTCGGAGGGCGTGGCGAGGGTCGCGACTGTGGCGGCGAGGCGGCTGGAAGCCGCCGGGATCCCGATCGACGTGGGCCTCGTCGAGGCCGCCGCCCTCCTCCACGATATCGACAAGCTCGAGACGCGCGACGGCCGAGGGCTCCACGGCGTGGTGGGTGCGGGGATCCTCGAATCGATGGGGTTCGCTGAGCTGGCACCCCCCGTTGCCAGCCATCCGCTGAGCGCGCTACTCGACGACCAGCGCTTTCCACGAGGCTGGCCTTCGGTCGTCGTCAGCGTTGCTGACAAGCATGTTGCCCAGGAGTTCCTGACGGTCGACGATCGACTGGACGACATGGCCCGGCGCTACCCGCAGTACCGGGCGGAGATTGCGGCTGCTCGGCGACCCGCGCGGGCCCTCGAGCAGGAGCTGGCGGATGTGATCGGCGTTTCGGTGGCCGACCTCGTCGAGAAGCTCCGCGTTGCATGGCAGGCTCCATTGGGCGAGCGCACCGGGCGATGACCGCCACCCTGCTGCTCGCCCACGGCGATGACGCGTTCGCCATCGCGCAGGCGGTCGCCCAGCTCGCCGCATCGTTGGGCGACGCGGACCGGATTGACCTTGCACCCGAGCGATCCCCGGATGAGGGGATCCTGGATCGTGCGGGCGTGGAGGCCGCATCGGTCGGCCTCTTCGGGGCGCACCTCGTCGTCCTGCACCAACCGCTTCGGGCAGCGGGCCGGTCCCTGTCCGGCGAGGAGAAGCTGCTCGGCATGGCGCGCACCCTCCCCGACGGCGCGGCCCTGGCATTCGCTGAGGAGCGGCCGTCTCGAGACATCGGCAAACCTCCGGCGCTCCTCCGCAGGCTCGAAGAGGCGGTGCGGGAACGTGGCGGAAGCGTCGTGGAGCACCGAGCACCCCGCCGTGCGGAATTGGCGGGCTGGACTCGGCGGCATGCGGCATCGCTTGGCGTCGCCATCGACGCGCGCGCGGCGTCGCTGCTCAGCGAGCGCGTGGGGGGCGCCATCTGGGAGACGGACGTGGAACGCGGCGAGCAGACCCGAGTCATCGACTCGGAGCTTCGCAAGCTCGCGACCCATGGCGGCGAGCGGCCGATTGGCATGGCGGACGTCGAGCTGCTGACCGCGGACACCAGGCCGGCCTCGGTCTTCGCCATCACCAACGCCATCGATCGCCGCGAGCCGGCCGCGGCCGCAACGGCCCTTCAGCGCGCTCTCGACGAGGGGCAGCCGGTACTTCGCATCCTCGCCTCGATCCAGGGGCGCATCTCCGACCTGATCGTCGCTCGAGACCTCGTGGACCGCGGAGTTCCGCCAAACGAGCTCACTCGGCTCATCGACCTCGCGATCAAGCGCAACGACGTCGAGCCCGAGGCCGCGGTCAGCGCCTGGTTGGGTGAGCAGCTCCTAGCGGGGCGGAGCTAGCCGGAAGCCTGGAGATCAGGCTGCCGCCGACGCGAGACGAGAGGGAGCTCGATCAGGCGGCCGGCGAGCGCAGCACGCGATCGCTCTCGATGGCGAAGGTGCAGCGCGCGTCGGAGAGTCCAAGGATGCCGATCAGCTGCTGATCGACATACAGCTGACGGCAGGGGATGCACAGGGCGCCGGGGATGGCGAAGAAGAGGCGCTCGTCCGCGGTCGTGTCGCGGAAGGCCGTGTCGAAAACGCTGGTCAGGAGGTCCCCGCCGCAGAAGCGGCAGTTCTCCGAGGAGCGTGGTTCACGCACCGGCTCGTGCATGGCGCGAGGATGCGATCGGTCCGAATGGCCCTCAATAGGAGTACCGGGGCAGTACCGACGGTGCCCGCGAGCACCCGCAGGAGCGTCACGGGGGTTGGCCCCGCAGACGGCTCAGACGATGCGAACGACCTGCGCGGCGTTGCTCCACAGACGCTCGAGTCCGTAGAACTCGCGCTCGTCGGGCGCAAAGAGGTGGACGATCACGCTGCCGTAGTCGAGCAGGATCCAGCGCGCACCACCCTGGCCCTCGATCCCGAGCGGCCGGACGCCGTCCTTGCGCAGCTCATCCACGATGGCCCCAGCCAGCGCCTGGACCTGGCGGTCGCTGCGGCCAGAGCCGATCACGAAGTAGTCCGCCATGGTGGTCACTTCGGCCGTTCGCAGCAGCACGACGTCGCTTGCCTTCTTGTCCGAGGCCACGTCCACGATCCGATGCGCCAGCTCGGCAGGATCGTCCAGGGCAGTCGGTACAGGATCGGCCAGGTGTGTGCTCCTCGCGCGTCAGGGTCGCCGACGATAGAGGCCTTGATCCAGGATCAGCTCCTCCACCGCTCGCGGGACAAGGTAGCGGATGACGCGACCCGCCGCTACCCGGTGGCGGATCTCGGTTGCGCTGACCGCCAATCCCGGCCCCTCGAGCAGGTGGATGCGACCCGCCGCTGCCCCGAACCGCTCCTGGAGCCAGGTCGTCGAAGGAACGGGATTGCCCGGGCGCGGGCCGACCGCCCACTCGGCCATCGCCAGGATGCGTTCCGGCTCGCGCCAGGTGTCGATCTGCGCCAGCGAGTCCGCGGCCATGATCAGGAAGAGGCGCGCGTGCTCGCCGTACAGGCGCTGCAGCTCCTCCATGGTGTCCACGGTGTAGGAGGGACCTGCCCGCTCCATCTCGATGGCACTCAGCTCGAAGGTCGGATCCGCCGCGATTGCCAGGCGCGTCATCAGGAGCCGATGTGCAGCGGCGGTGACCGGCCGCCGACGCTTGTGCGGCGGCTGGGCTGCCGGCACGAAGAGGACCCGATCCAGGCCCAGCTCATCCGCAGCGAGCGTCGCGAGCCACAGGTGGCCGACATGCGGGGGATCGAAGGTTCCGCCGAGCACTCCGACCCGCCGGGGAGCGCGGGCCAGGGATTCCGCGGGCTCGATCTCAGGCAGGGCGGCGGCGATGGTCGTACCGCCCGCGGACAGGAGCGTCGGGGTCACTCCTCTCCCCACTCGAGCTCGGTCCGACCTATGCGAACCATCGTCCCCGCCTGCACCCCGATCCGCCGCAGCTCCGCCTCGATTCCGAGCCGGGCCAAAAGGCGCTCGAATCGGGCGCGAGACTCGTCGTTCTCGAAGTCGGTCCGATTCGCCGCCCGCTTCGTCGAGCGCCTCGCCCAAGGCCCGCCCGAGCTCGGCGAGGCCGGTCCCATCGTGCGACGAGACGCCAATTGGGGGCGGGTCGGCACCCACCTCGCGGCGGATGGCGCCGAACCGCTCGCGCACCTCGGGGAGGTCCAGCTTGGTGACCACCAGGCGCATCGGTCGCTCCAGGAGGCGCGGGTCGTGCAGTCGCAGCTCATCGAGGACGGCGCGCCACTCCGCGACCGGATCCTCGGCGGAGCCATCGATCACCCCCAGCAGCGCCCGCGTCCGCTCGACGTGCCGCAGGAACTCGTGCCCCAGGCCGTGGCCGACGTGCGCCCCCGCAATCAGGCCGGGCACGTCCGCCAGGAGCGCGGTCCGCGGCTCCGCCTCGCTGTCCTCGCCGGTGACGAAGACGCCCAGATTCGGCGTGGTGGTTGTGAAGGGGTATGGACCGATACGCGGCGCCGCCCGCGTCAGCGCCGCGAGGAGCGTCGACTTGCCGGCGTTCGGAGCGCCCACGATACCGATATCGGCGATCGTCTTCAGCTCCAGCTCGATCCAGCGTTCCTCGCCCTGATCGCCCTTCTCGTAATGGCGCGGCGCCTGGTGCGTGGAGGAGGCGAAGTGGACGTTCCCACGCCCGCCACGCCCGCCGCGGGCGACCACCAGGCGGTCGCCATCTGCTACCAGCTCGCCGAGTGGGTCGCCGTCCTTGACCCGCACCACTGTGCCGGGCGGCACGCGCAGCACGAGCTCGGCCCCGCTGCGGCCGTGCGAGCGTGAACGGCCGCCGCGACCACCATGTTCGGCGCGGAAATGTCGCGCGCGCCGGTAGTCGCCCAAGGTGGTCATCCCCGCCTCCGCGACCAGGACGACGTCACCGCCCTTGCCGCCGTCGCCGCCATCGGGGCCCCCGCGCGGCACGTGGGCCTCTCGGCGAAACGAGGCGGATCCGTCGCCTCCGGATCCAGCCGCCACCAGGATGCGGACATGGTCGACGAACACGGTGCCGATGATACGGAGGGAGGCGGCCCTAGAGGTAGCGGAGCGGATTGACGAAGACGCCTCCGACCATCACCTGGAAGTGGACGTGCGGACCCGTGCATAGGCCGGTGCACCCGACCGACGCGATCCGTTGGCCGCGTCCGACGACCTGACCGGGCGAGACCAGGATGGCGCCCAGGTGGTTGTACAGGGTGTGCAGGCCATTGCCGTGATCGATCTCGATGACCAACCCGCCGCCGTTCGACCGCCAGCCGGCCGAGATGACCACGCCGGAAGCGGCGGCAAGGACTGGATTGCCGGCCGAGGTCGCCATGTCGATCGCGAGGTGCCCCGCCCAGAAGTATTGGGTGATGACCGCACCGGGGACGGGCCAAAGCAGCTTGCCATTGCCAACCACGGGCGTGAACGGGGCGGGTGCAGGAGCCGGGGCAGCGACTCGCGCCACATGGGTGACCGGTTTGGGGGCGGGCTTGGGGGTCGGCTTGGGGGTCGGCTTGGGCGTGGGGGTCGGCGCCAGCTGCCGGTCGGGAAGCGGATCGGGATCAGCCGGGTTGGGTTGAATGACGAAGGTCGCCGAGCGAAGCTCCGGAGGGGCCGCGTTGGCAGCGCGAACCGTGGCCACCACGCTGATACCGAGACCCTGCGCTGCCTGGTCGCCGTGGGTACCCGCGATGCCAATGGCGGCACTGCTGGCCAGCAGGGCCACGACGGCGACGTGCGCGACGATACGGGCGATCGCGGGCGTTCGTGCTCGACGGGGCAGGTCTCTGGCTCGCTCAGGCAATACGAAAGCTCCAGTCGAAGGCGAGGTCAGGGTACCGACCCCGGCCGCTCCGTCTCACCCCTTCGCATACGGGTGGAGGCCTGAGTCGTTGCGGGCCCGATGGTAGCAGCGGCCGTTTTGACGGGTCAACCCATGCTAGGGAGAAGCCGTCGCGAGCTGGAGGGCCACGGAACCATCCCTCGCGAACGAAGCCCCATCGCTGGCGACCAGTGTGATCCAGGCAACCTGGCGGCTTCCTGAGGGAGGCGCCGGCAACGTCACGCTCAGCTCCACGGACTCGCCCGGGCCGAGCTGTGGGATGGCAACCCCCGCCCCTTGAAGCCGTGCCGGAGCCGCAGCGAGATACGGCTTGGCACTCGCGTGCCAGCCGCTCGCCAACTGCAGCCCGGCCGGCCAGCTGGCGGTGCCGGTATTCGTCAGGCGGAGCTGGAGGGCCCCGCTCGAAGGAACGAGCGCTGGCCAATACGGCGGCCCCGCGCCAGGCGCCGGCTGGGGGGCGACGCCAGCTTCGCCGGCTGGGACGAGCGCATCGATACGCGCCGCCCGGGCGCGCCCGCGCAGGTAGTCGACAACCCCGTCGTAGACGCCGCGAGCGGCAGCCTCGCGCCCGGGAGCCGTCGCGAGCAGCTCGCTCTCCGCCTTGAGCGAAACGGATCCGACCTCCGACAGGACCGCCGGCATGAACAGGCCACGCCGCGGGGAGCTCGGAGCGCTGCCGGGCGGCTTGAGCACGTAGAGGTAGGGAGCCGCGCCATCGATGCCTCGGTCCTGGCGCCGGTACGAGGCGGCCTTGCCCATCGATCGCACCACGTCCGCCTCGACCGTCGACGCCAGGCGCCGGGAGGCATCGGCCCAGGGGAAGGCATCGGTGTAAAAAGTCTGGGTGGCCGCAATCTGGTAGACCACCCCGTTCTGCGTCAGGGAGTTGATGTGCAGGCTGATGAACAGGTCGGCTCGCGCCAGGTTGGCCAGGTCGATCCGCGCCGATAGCTCATCTCGGGTTCGCGTCGAGTCGGGAACGGACGGTCCGAATCCGGCGACGCCGTCGCCGTTGACGTCGCGAAACGGTGCGCCTTGGCAGCCGAGGGGTGGATACAGGTCCCCCGCCAGCGCGGAGTCGTCGTTGCGCGTGAGCACCACGGTGATCCCCTGCGCGGCGAGCAGATCGCGCAGGGCCAGTGCGATGCCCAAGGTGTCGGCCTTCTCCGATTTGGCGACCTTGTTGTCGTAGGGGTTCGGAACGCCCCAATCCAGGCATCCACCGTGTCCGGGATCGATGACGACCACGATCGCAGAGGGGTTGGGTCGATAGACCTCGCTCGTGGAGCCGGGCGCGGGGATCACCTGGCCGGACCGCGGAGAGGCACTCGCCTGCGCCGAGCTCGTCTGGCCCGTCTGGACCGATGACGGCGGCGAAGGGCTTGGCGTCGGCTCTGAGAGCGTGCAGCCGCTGACGAGCAGGGCGGCAGCCAGGGCGCCGAGCAGCCCGCGACGCGATGCCCGGCGGGTCAGCGCTCGGAAGCCTCCACCGACTTCGAGAGCGAGACCAGGAACTCGGCGTTGTCCTTGGTCTTGCCCAGTCGCTGCATCAGCAGCTCGATGCCTTCGTTTGGCCCCAGCGCGCTGAGCATCCGGCGCATGGTCCACACCATGCGCAGCGTGTTCTCGTCGAGCAGCAGCTCCTCGCGCCGCGTTCCCGAGCGCAGCACGTCGATGGCCGGGAAGATGCGCTTCTCGGAGAGCTTGCGGTCGAGCGCCAGCTCCATGTTGCCGGTGCCCTTGAACTCCTCGTAGATCACGTCGTCCATGCGGGAGCCCGTGTCCACCAAGCACGTGGCGATGATGGTCAACGAGCCGCCGTGCTCGACGTTCCGAGCGGCGCCGAAGAAGCGTTTCGGGGGGTAGAGCGCGACGGGGTCCACGCCACCGGACAAGGTCTTGCCGCTTGCCGGCAGTGCCAGGTTGTAGGCACGCGCCAGGCGCGTGATGGAGTCGAGCAGGATCACCACGTCGCGGCCGGTCTCGACCTGCCGCTTGGCGATCTCGAGCGCCATCTCCGCGACGCGAGTGTGGTTCTCGGTCGGCTCGTCAAAGGTCGAGGCGTAGATCTCGCCCTTTATCGAGCGGCTCATGTCCGTCACTTCCTCGGGACGCTCGCCGATGAGCGCCACCATCAAGAGCGTGTCGGGGTAGTTCTCGGTCACGCCGTGCGCGATGTTCTTGAGCACGGTCGTCTTGCCCGCCTTGGCTGGGGACAGGATCAGCCCGCGCTGCCCCTTGCCAACCGGCGAAATCAGGTTGACGAGCCGCTGGGTGAGGTTCTTCTGATCGGTCTCGAGGTCGAACATGTCGTCCGGGAAGACCGGGACCAGGGTGTCGAAGTATGGCCGCCGCTTGGCGGTCTCAGGGTCGACGCCGTTGACCGTGTCGACGCGGAGCAGGCCCCAATACTTCTCCTGGTCCTTGGGCGGTCGCGTCTGGCCGGTCACCTTGTCGCCCGTGCGCAGTCCGAAGCGTCGGACCTGCGAGGAGCTGACATAGATGTCGTCCGGCGACGGCATGACGCCGTGGCGGCGCAGGAACCCGAAGCCCTCGTCGACGATCTCCAGGATCCCTTCGGCGATGCCGGGCTGCCCGTTCTGCTCGATGCGCGCGCGGGTCGGCGCCAGTGGAACGGCGTCAAGGAGCTTCAGCACCAGATCCTGGTGTTCCATCTCCTCGGCACCCTCGATGCCGCGCTCCGCCGCCAGCTCCCGAAGCTCGTCGACCGGCTTCGCCTGCAGCTCCGCGAGCGACAGGGGCTCCATGGGGCCCGTCTCATCGGTCGGGAACGGGCCGGAGTAGATGCTCGAGTACCCGCCGGTCGCGTAATCCGGGCGGCGACGCGCGTAGGCGGGCCGGGCGGCGACACGGCGCGAGCCGCCGTCGGGGCGGCGCCGGGATCGGTTGCGGCGCGGAGGGCGCCCTTCCTCGTTCATCGACGCCTCGTGTGCCAGCACTGGTTCATGAAGGAAACAGACCTCAAAGGGAGAAACCTCGGTGGGGGTGTGTGCGTGGCCCGGCTCGTTGGGGGACCGCCACCACTCGTCGATGCGTCGGACGGACGCAGCGGCATATGGAACGTAGGCCTCGCGGTGCGGGGGTCACGTGCGGACGACGCGCGGCGGTCTAACGGTCAGATCTTGCGGGTCCCCGCCCTGGTGGTGATATTGGGCCCGCCGTATCCGCTCATCTCGCCGATGAGCTGCGTCCGGATCTTGCGCAGGACCGGCCGCCAGTCCAAGCCATCATACCCGAGATGCGCAACAACGCGCTCGGCGTTCCAGCCTGAGCCGTGCCCAAACAGCCCGCGTAATTCGGCGCCCGCCTCGGGACTCCGCCACCAGCCGTCCGCATGCCGCCGTCGCAGTTCCTGGTCAAGGATCCCAGCCAGCATGGTGCCGCGCAGCGAGGTGCTCGCGTGGATCACGTCGTTCGGGTCGGTCAGGTACATCTCCTCCGGCCAGCGGACCCCGGTCAACAGGCCGAGCGTGCCCGCGTAGAGGGCGCGATGAATGGCGTGCTCCCCTCCGCGGTGCAGGCCGAGCTCATAGATCAGCTGGCCTCCCAGCGATCGCAGGCGGTACACCGTGGTCA
>VBGQ01000055.1 GCA_005882055.1 Chloroflexota bacterium | reverse complement strand
ATCCATGATGTGTTCGATCTGTCGGATCGGATCAGCGTCATGTACCACGGGCGGCTTGTGGCGACCGTCACCAAGGACGACGTCACCGCGGACGACGTGCTGGGCATGATCATCCTGGGCAAGGCGCCCGGCGAGGTCAGCCGCAAGGAGCTCGAAGGGCTGAAGATGCCCGGCGAGCTCCCATCTGAAGTGACCTCCTAGCGCACGCCGGCCGCGTGGAAGGCCGGCACCAAGGCAGGGTAGAGGTCGCGGTAGATTCCGTGCATTTCGGTGTACAGATCTGCGGCCGTACCGGGCTCCGCGCTCAGCGTGGCCGTCACCAGGGACGTGCAGGCCGCCTCTACATCCGCGTACCAGCCGGCTCCGACGCCGGCCAGGATCGCCGCCCCATACGCCGCCCCCTCCGACGTGCTGACCGTGGCGACCTCAGTCCCCAGGACATCAGCCAGGATCTGGCGCCAAAGCGCGCTTGCCGTGCCACCGCCGGAGACTCGGATCTGCGAGGGCCGACGCACCCCGGCAGCGAGCATCAATTCCAGGCCGTCGCGCAGGCCAAAGGCGACTCCCTCGAGCACCGCGCGGGTGAGGTGCCGGCGATCATGCGCTAGAGTCAGCCCGATGAAAGCTCCTCGGGCGAGCGGATCGGCATGCGGGGTGCGCTCGCCGCTGAGGTAGGGCAGGAAGAGGAGGCCACCGCTGCCAGGCGGGATGTCCGCGGCCGGCTCCACCAGCTCGGGGTAGCTCGTCGCAGGCGCCACGGCATCGTGGAACCACCTGAGGCTGCCGGCCGCCGAAAGCATCACAGCCATCATGTGCCAGCGCTCTGGCACGGCGTGGCAGAACGCATGGACGCGCCCTTCGGGCTGGAACAACGGCGCGCTGGTCGCGGCGAACACTACTCCGGAGGTGCCAAGCGAGAGGGCCATGCTGCCCGGCGAGACGACGCCGACGCCGACCGCATTGGCCGCCTGGTCGCCGCCGCCCGCGACCACCGGCGTCCTCGCACGCAGGCCCGTCGCCTCGGCAGCCGCAGTCGTGATTGCACTGGTCACATCGGGTCCTTCCCACGCGCGAGGGAGCCAGTCAGGATCGATGTCGAGCGCGGCAACGACCTCAGGCGACCAGTCCCGACGCCCTAGGTCGAAGAGCAGCGTGCCCGAGCCGTCCGCCTTATCCACGGCATGCTCCCCGGTCAGGCGGAGTCGAACGTAGTCCTTCGGCAGCAGGACGTGTGCAATCAGCCGCCACAGATCGGGCTCGTGCTCGCGAACCCAGAGGAGCTTTGGCGCCGTGAAGCCGGTGAGCGCGTCGTTCCCAGTGATGGCGATCAGCCGCTCCTGCCCCACTACCTCCCTGATCAGGTCGCACTCGGCGGCGGTGCGCTGATCGTTCCATAGAATCGCCGGTCGCAGCACTTGATCGGCTCGGTCGAGGAGCACCGCGCCGTGCATCTGTCCGGTCAGCCCCACAGCAACCACGTCGCTGGCCGCAATCCGTGCCGAAGAGAGGACCTGGCGTACTGCAGACACCGTGGCCGCCCACCACAGCTCGGGCTCCTGTTCGGTCCACAGCGGCTGCGGAACCTCGAACGGGTACTCCGCGGCGCCGATGCCGCGCACCACCCCGCCATCGTCGACCAGGATCGCCTTGGTCGCGGTGGTCGATACGTCGATGCCTAGGACAAGCGCCAAACGGACGTGGCTCCTTGGCCGGGAACCGCTCGCGGGCGGGCCCGCGTCAGCGCTTCTGCGCCGCTTCGGCGACCGCCCGCTGATCGGCCGACCAGATCTCCTGGTTCACGATGTTCTCCAGGAGCTCCTGGTGCCCCGACCTGGCGCGAGGGTCGATCTCGCCCGTCTCCACACGCCCGGCGAGCATCTCGAAGAGCGCATCACCGGAGAGGATCGAGCGGCCGAGTTCGTCGTCCCACCCGGCGTAGCGCTCCCTCCGCAGCTTCTCGAGGCGCCCGTCCTCGATCATCAATGCGGCTGCGAGCAAGGCCCGGGCGAGGGTGTCGATCCCGCCGATGTGGGCATGGAACAGGTCGGTACGATCCAGACTCTGCCGCCGGAGCTTCGTGTCGAAGTTGAAGCCTCCTGTTGTGAAGCCGCCGCTCCGCAGGATCTCGTAAACGGCCAGCGACAGCTCGTCCACCGAGTTCGGGAACTGATCGGTGTCCCAGCCGTTCTGATAGTCGCCGCGATTCGCGTCGACGCTGCCGAAGATGCCGTGGGAGATCGCGTAGGCAACCTCGTGCTGGAAGCTGTGGCCGGCCAGCGTTGCGTGATTGACCTCGAGGTTGAGGCGATACTCCCGGTCGAGGTCATGGCGAGCGAGAAAGCTGTGGACCGTTGCCGCGTCGTAGTCGTACTGATGCTTGGTGGGCTCCTGCGGCTTCGGCTCGATGAGCAGGGTGCCTTTGAAGCCGATTCGGTGCTTGTGCTCCGCCACCATCGACAGGAAGCGAGCCAGCTGGGCCTCCTCGCGACCGATGTCGGTGTTGAGCAGCGTCTCGTAGCCTTCGCGCCCGCCCCACAGGACGTAGTTGGCTCCGTCCAGGCGCTTGGTCATCTCCAGCATCAGCTTGACCTGGGCTGCCGCGTAGGCGAAGACCTCTGGATCGGGGTTGGTGGCGGCGCCCGCGGCATAGCGCGGGTGGCTGAACAGGTTGGCCGTGCCCCACAGCAGCTTCACTCCGCTGCGCGCCATATGCGTTTCGGTCTCCGCCACCATCGTCTCGAGGTTGGCCCGAGACTCCCTGAAGGTGCCACCCTCGGGCGCGATATCACGGTCATGGAAGCAGAAGAACGGCACCCCGAGCTTGCGGATGAACTCGAACGCTGCATCGAGCTTGGCGCGCGCCGCAATCATCGGCTCCAGGCGCGGATCCAGCCATGGGCGATCGAATGTACCGACACCGAAGACATCGGAGCCCGGCCAGTTGAAGGAGTGCCACAGACAGACCGCGATGCGGAGGTGGTCCTCCATGCGCTTGCCAAGGACGAGTCGATTCGCCTCGTAGACGCGGAACGAGATTGGGTTCGTGGAGTCGATTCCGCCGAATCGAATGCGGTCAGTCACCTCAGAGAAGAAGCTGTCCTCCACCAACGATCCTCCTTCCGGGGAGCGGCTCGGATGCCGCCGCCATGCGGTTCGAGCGTAGCACGGGTATCCCTCGCAGAGAGGCACCTCGGATGTCCGTCAGAGGAGCGGCGTGCATGGCTCCGGAGCGAGACCCGCGCGAGATTAGACTGGCAGTCGAAAAAGGAGGCAGCGTGATCGTTTCAACCGCTCCATTCGTGGCCGGCCATCGGGTCGCTGAGACGAAGGGCCATGTCTTTGGGCTGGTCGTCCGCAGCCGTGGGCTGGGTGGCAACATCGCCGCGGGCCTGCGCTCGCTGGTCGGCGGCGAGATCCACGAATACACCGAGCTGCTCGAGGACACCAGGCGCCAGGCGCTCGACCGGATGGTCGCCAACGCGACGCTGATGGGGGCCGATGCCGTGGTCAGCATGCGCTTCGACAGCAGCGAGATCGGCAGCACCATGTCGGAGATCGTGGCCTACGGAACTGCGGTCGTCCTGGCGGCAGACGACGGGGCGCCGCAGGGCCTCGAATAGGCGTGGTCACCTTCATTCGGGTCCTGGCGGCGGTCGTATCAGCCTTGATCCTGGTGGGAGGCCTGATCGCCGTTGCTGCTGGCCAGCCCGCTTCCGGGCTGTGGGCGATGGTCCTGGGCGGAGTCGGGATCGTGGCGGTCACCTTCGAGCGAATGCGATACCGATCCGAATCCGCGGAGCATTCCCGCGCTGATGGTGGCGCCGGGGGTGGCGAGCCGCAGGTGCCGCAACACCCCTTCACGGCGACCGATGAACGGTTCCTCGATCCCTCGACCGGTCGGATGATGCGCGTCTATCTCGATCCCGCAACCGGAGAGCGCCGCTACCACGCCGAAGGTTGAGCTGAGCGGCCGGCGTCAGCCGGCGGTCTCCTCCTCGCCGCCGGTCGTCTCGCCCTCGCCGGCCTGAGCCTCGCCCTCCGGACGTTCGGCGCCCTCTTCGCCCTCGGCACCCTCTTCGCCCTCGGCGACCTCCTCGACCTCGGGCTCCTCCTCGATGCGCGGCGGCAGGACCCTGGCGATCAGCTCGTCGCCATCGGTCTGGACGTGGACGTTCTCGGGGATGATCAGGTCGCGAACGTGGAGCGAGGCCTCGAGGTCGACCAGCGAGGTGACGTCGACGGTGATCTCGTGCGGCATCTCCGCGGGCAACGCACGGACGCGGAGGTGGCCGATCGGCGTCATCAGCGTTCCGCCCGTGAGCTCGACGGCCGGCGGCTCGCCGGTGAAGACAAGCGGCACGTCGACCTCCATCTCCTGCGCCAGGTCAACGACCAGGAAGTCGACGTGCAGGGGGTGGCGGCTCAGCGGATGGCGCTGGACCTCGCGAATGATCGCGCTCTTGCTCTGCCCGTCCAGCTGGAGCTTCACCAGGCTGGTGCGCCCGGCCGCGCGATAGAGGATGTCGAACGCCTTGGCCTCGACCTGGATGGCCAGCGACTCGGTGTCCTTGCCATAGACCACCGCGGGCAGCCGCCCGGTTCGTCGGAGCTGCCGGTTGCGCTTGCCGGTTGCCGAGCGCGGCTCGGCGGTGATCTCCAGGTCCATGGGGGTGGCTCTGTTCCTTCGAAGGGTCGTGGGGCATGACCGCGCAGGTGGTCAGGCCGCGATGCGAGCCGCGATGGTACCAGAGGGCGCGGATCGTGTCTCCCGACCGCCTCCCTATACTTGGT
Organism: Chloroflexota bacterium; assembly: GCA_005882055.1. GTDB lineage: Bacteria > Chloroflexota > Limnocylindria > QHBO01 > QHBO01 > CF-82. Next base: position 406 of record VBGQ01000055.1, on the reverse strand, counting down.
CCCCCATGGCGGCCACGATCATGATCGTCGAGGACGAGCCGGCGGTCGCCCGCGGCGTGCAGGTGGCGCTCCAGCGCGAGGGCTACGCAGTCACCGTCGAGACCACCGGCGAGGAGGCCGTTCGCAACTTCCCGGACGTGGCGCCAGATCTCGTCCTGCTGGACGTCCGGTTGCCGGGCATCGATGGGTTCGAGGTCTGCCGCCAGCTGCGTCGCGCGTCGAGGGCCCCGATCCTGTTCCTCACGGCGCGCGCCGACGAGATCGACAAGGTGGTCGGCCTCGAGATCGGCGCCGATGACTATCTGGTCAAGCCGTTCTCCGTGCGCGAGCTCGTCACACGGGTAAAGGCGCTCTTGCGCCGCGCCTACGGGGAGCTCGCCGACTCACGAACCGGGCGCCTGCTGCG
>VBGQ01000001.1:8631-38927 GCA_005882055.1 Chloroflexota bacterium | reverse complement strand
TGCCCAGCAGCCAACCAAAGTCCTGCCGCTGGGTCCGATGGCAATCCATGCTGCGGTGCTTCTGCTCCAGGACAGCAGAGACGTCCACGCGCGCCCCGATCTCCGCGTCCGGCATGCCCCAGGCGGCGTCCGGATCCTGCCCTTCCGCCATGGCCTCCGCCACGCGTCTGAGCGCCTCGAGGTTGGAAGGGTCCAGGTCGGTCAGACCGTACGCGGCGGCCGCATCCTCCGCCTTCTTGATCGCCTCACCAAAGTCCCAGGGGAGCTCCAGGCCACGCCGATTCATCTCGAGCATCAACCCAAGGAATGCCTCGCGGTTGAAGGCGGTCTCGTACAGCTTGGCGACCGCATGGGGACGGCCCAGGTCCGGAAACCGGCTGGCATCCGCGGCGGCGTCCCAGGCCGCGGCCGCGATGCGGTGCGCGTTGATGTGGTCGGGGTGCCCGTAGTTTCCGTTGCTGTCGTAGCTGACCATCACGGCCGGCCTCGCCTCGCGGACGATCCTGACCAGCCTGCCGGTCGCCTCGTCGAGGTCCGCGCGCCAGAACACGTCCGCGCGCTCGTTCGAGGGGGTGCCCATCATCCCCGAGTCGCGGTAGCCGAGCAGGTGCAGGTTCAACCTTCCCTGGCCGAGCACGCGGACCGAGCATTCGAGCTCCTCGCGGCGGATCTCGCGCAAGCGAGGTCGGGCTTCATCGGGGTCGAGGTCGGGATCGTGGATCTCGCCCTCCTCGCCGCCGGTGCAGGTGACGAGGTCGACGCGACGGCCCTCCGTGATGGACCTGGCGATCAGACCGCCCGTCGAGAAGGACTCGTCGTCCGGGTGGGCGTGGACCAGCAGCAGCCCGCCGGCGCGGCCGTCCAGTGCCGAACCGCCGCCATCGGCGGATCGGGGCCTACGCCGCAAGCGCGGCTCGGGTGGCTCGGGCAGCTCAGGCGTCATCGGTCGATGGCAGGTGCTCCGCGCACTGGCAGATCTCGCGCAGGCGCAGGTAGGTGAAGAGGCCGGTGTCGTGGCCGTCCGCCCAGATGGGAGCCAGAGCGTATCGGCCGATCCATTTCACGCGCTCCATGGTGGTCTGCTCCGGGGTCAGGTAGGTCTCGAGGGTCACGACGCCGGGCAGGTTCCCTTCGCCGGCGCACAGCGCGCACGGGCACGCGCGCCGCAGATCGGTCCAGCGCCACTCGCCGAGATGGCCGTCATCCCAGCGGATACGCATCACGCGCGCGGTCTCGTCGAGCTCGACGCCGATGGGATTGACGATCTCGGAGATGGGGCTCATGGCTGCCAGAATTGTGCGCTACCGAGCCACTCGACGCCGAAGCTCGCCCCGTTGGCCGTGAGCGCCGAGGCGCTCCGGCCGTTACCCAGGTCCCACACGTACAGGTCCTGGCGTACGCCGCCCCCGAACAGCGTGATGCCGAGCGTGAACGCCACGCGGTTGCCGTGCGGCGACCAGCGCAGGTGGCTGATCTGCCCGGTCACGGTCGTGCTGGACAGGGTCCTGCCGTTCTGGTCGCGCTCCGCGAGGGTGGTCACCTGGCCGTTGATGGTTGCCACGATCTGATGGGCGCCGTCCGGGGACCAGAGCCCCGGCGCTCGGGTCGCCGCAACCGTGCTGCCGCTGGCCGGATCGAGCCGCCACTGCCCGGCGTTGGCGATCCACAGCACGAGGTTGCCGTCGCTCGTGGAGTACAGGCGGACGGCACCTCCCTCGTCGAGGAAGCGGGCCGCGGCCAGCCCGGCGAGCTGGGGAGGCGCCTTGTGCGCGTAGCTGATGGTGGTGAGCGTCACGGTCCGACCGCTGCCGTACGAGATGGCGGTCACCATCGCCTGGTCCTTGGACGCACCAGTTGCGACGCGCACGGCGTACACCCGTGCGGCGTCCTGGCCAAAGGTGGCGGCGGTGGCCGCGCTGGCGAGCACCCGCGACGGCTTTCCCCGGGCAACGGCGATGAGGCGGCCGTTCACGAGCGCGACGGTGGCGGTGCCATCCGACGCGACGGCGTAGTGGGCGATGTCGGCCGACGAGCCGGCCATCAACACGCCTCTGGCTGGGGTCGCGAAGTCGTCGCGGAACAGCTCGGAGGAGGCCGCGGCCGAGGGCCGGCTCAGGTAGAGCATCTCCAGGGTTCCGTAGGTCGGCGGCTTGGTCGGTGTTGGCGAAGCCGAGACCGATGGGCTGGGCGACGTGCTGGGCGACCCGGAGGCGCTCGGCGACGGCGGGCCGGAGGTCGCGGGCGGGATGAATGGGGTCGGCTGCTCCGATGACGATGCGAATCCGCCGTTGGCGTCGCTGAAGATCAGGGCCAGCAGCACGATGACGATGCCCGCCAGCGCGAGCACCGCCCCAACCAACCAGGGCACCGCCTGCTCGGCGGTGGTCGGCTTGCGGCGCTCTCCCAGCTGGCGCGGATCCCACGAGGGACCTGGCGGTTCACTCGGGGGCCCGTTTCCGGGACCGCTCGCGCGCCTCAGCGGGATCGGCGCGTTTGTGTCCGCCTCGGCGGTTTCGGCGTGGCCCTCGGGCGCCTCGTCGCCGGCTGTTTCCTCGGGCGGTGGCGGTGGTTGCGGTGCGCCGAGGTCGCGTTCCGGCCACTGCTCGTAGCCCTCTTCGTCCCGCCAATCCCCGGGGTCACGGGGGTCGCGCGGCCCTCGTGGCCCGCTCAAGCCATGGCTCCGCGGGAGTATCGGATCACAATCTGACCCCGAGTAAGATGAACGCCCCTGGCGGGAAGCCAGGGGGTCCACGGCCGCCTGCGTGAGAGCTCGGGTGGCATTTTTCTCCGCGACAGGCTAGCAGAGGACACGTCCCATGAGCGTCCGCGTCGCAGCCTGCCAGATCGACCCCGAGATCGGTGAGGTCGACCGCAACCTGGAACGAATCGAGCGGTTCCTGCTGGAGGCGGTGCACTCCGGCGTGGAGCTGGCCGTCTTCCCCGAGGCGGCGGTGACTGGGTACGCGTACACCTCGCTGGACGAGGCCCAGCCGGTGGCGCGGCGTGCGAGCGCGATCGCGGCCGACCGCCTCTCGGAGCTTGCCCAGGAGCACCACGTATCGATCATCTGCGGCTCCCTGGAGCCGGAGGGTGACGAGATCTACAACGTCGCGCTGATCCTCGCCTCGGACGGCCGTCGCTTCAGGTACGCCAAGACCCACCTCCCTTTCCTCGGCATCGATCGCTTCGCCACTCCGGGTCCGGAGGCTCCGCAGGTCTACGAGCTGGAGGGGATGCGGGTCGGGGTCCTGATCTGCTACGACCTGCGCTTCCCCGAGGCGGCGCGCGTCTGCGCGCTCGACGGCGCCGACCTCATCGCGCTACCCACCAACTGGCCGGTCGGCGTCGAGTTCCATCCCGAGCTGTTCGCGCCGGCGAGGGCGGCGGAGAACCACTGCTACGTCCTGGCCTGCGACCGGGTCGGGACGGAGCGGGAGACGACCTTCCTGGGTCGCTCGGTCCTGGTCGACTTCGACGGGCGGCGCCTGGCCACCGCCAGCGACGTGGAAGAGCAGGTGCTCGTAGGCGAGGTGGATCCGGAGGAGGCGCGCGCCACGCACGTGCGGCGACGGCCCGGTGAACACGAGTGGGACACCATCGCCGACAGGCGCCCGGGGCTCTATGAGCGGCTCCTGGCACCCGGCACGGATCGCCAGTACCCGCCCAACGCGACGCTCTATTCAGGCGACGTCGTCGAATAGACCGATTGCGCGGCGTGCGCCGCGCCGGGAGCCTCCTACTCGGAGGCCGCCCACTGGATGAATCCGCAGGCGACCACGCCACTGACGAGCCCGATGAAGGCCGCCAGGCCGTCCGGACCGTTCCCGTTCACGGTCGGCGCCACCCGGGCGATGACCTGCAGCCCGATGACCATGTAGCCCAGCCAGAGCAGGGTCACGATCCCCGCGATGACCCCTCGCCGCGTGCGGTTCTTGATCACTGCCGCATCCTATCAGAGCACCGCGGCCGCAAGCCGCGCCCGCTCTGGGACGTGGTGGAAGAGGGTCGCCTCGGCCCTGCCGGGGAGGACTCGGAGCTTGGCTGCCGCCACCAGGCCGAGCGTGACCGGCTCGCTCTGGGGGCCTGCGCCGTCATCGGTCCGATGCAGGCGCATGGTGCCCAGGTGGTCCGCCACTTCGTCGATTGCGAACACGCTCCCCGGTCGGATGCTGTGCTCCTGGAGGAAGGTGAGCAGGCGGGCGTCCTCCTCCGCCTCCTCGGTGACGCGCAGGATGGTCACCTCGCTGCCCGCGCCCGCTTCGGAGAGGCGTTTGCCCGCTGGCCGCTCCGGCGTGTGGCCGTCGCGAGGAATCGGATTGCCGTGGGGGCAGGTCGGGGGGCGGCCGAGGAGCTCGTCGACCTTGTCCGTCACCCGATCCGACATGGCGTGCTGCAGGTGATGGGCCTCTTCGTCGGCTTCCGCCCAGCCGAGCCCGATGACCTCGGTCAGCAGCCATTCCGCGAGGGCATGGCGTCGGAAGGTGCGCTCCGCGGCTCGCCGGCCAGCCTCCGTGAGGTCGAGCTGGCGCGTCTGGTCGTCCACCGTGAGGAGCCCTTCGCGCGCGAGCCGCGTGACCATGCCGCTCACCGTGGCCGGGCTCACGCCGAGGCGCTCCGCCAGGCGGGCCGCGATGACCGGCTGCTCCTCCGCGTGCATGTAGCGGATGGTCATCAGGTACTCGGCGGCCGCCTCCGTCGTCTCCCGCGGCTCGCGCTCATCGCCCATTCGCCCGATTCTAGCCGCGTGTCCTTGCTGCTCCGCGCGAACCTCATCTACGCAGAGACGGTTTCCTTCTCTTCGAGGAGTGACCGCAGGTAATCCTCGATGTTGTCGAAGTTCGCTTCGATGCCATCGAACTTGTTCATGTGGTCGCGGCCAGCCTGATCGCTGAATGCCAGCCTCCACGTCAACGTCGTCACGCCGTTTGCTTCGTGCAGATCCACCGTCTCGACGGCCTTCACGTCCGGCCACCCGTCGTACTGCCAGGTGTCGACGATTCGCGTCGGCGGCTTGACCTCCAGGAAAGTTCCGTAAAACGTCATCGCTCGTCCGTCGCCCGTCACGAACGTGTAGTGATAGTTCCCTCCAACGCGCGTGTCGAAGGAGCACTCGGTCACCTCCTCGCCAAACGGGGCGATGGTGTTGCGGGCGTGCTCCGCCTTCGTCAACACGTCGAAGACGAGCTGGATCGGAGCGTGGAACTCTCGGGTGATGAGGATCTCGAGGTCACTCGGGAACTCGATGACTGCCGATCCGTGCCGGGTAGATGTCACTGCGGCTCTCCTCGTTGCTGTAGCTCTCTGAGGTAGTTGTCGATCCGATCCAGTCGGGCATTCATCGCATGCTCGTACTTGGCCAACCACTCGTTCATCGGTCGAAGGCGCGTGGCTTCCAGTCGGTAGAGCCGATGGCGCCCATCCGCCCGGGACGTCACCAGTCCCACCTCGCTGAGCACGTGCAGGTGCTTTGAGACCTGGGGCTGGGACATCGAGAGGTCGTCCACGATTGCCCCGACCGCCTTCTCGCCGGTGATCAGCGCGTCCAGGATCGCGCGGCGGTCCGCCTCGGCAATGGCATTGAAGACGTCCGATGTCGTGGAGGATCGGGCCATGACGGCCAATATATGCCGATAACGGCATATGTCAAGCGCCGGCGCCGAAGAAGGACCTTTCGGCTGCGACCGACTACGGCCGGACGCTGTCGTTTGTACGCCCGGGAGCAATCACCGGCCTTGAACTGAGGGCTTACTCCTCGCCTTTGCCAGATTCCTCGCGGATGGTGTTGACGACGTTGGCGTCGGCGAGGGTGGTGACGACCCCAAGGTCGCGCTGTTCGGCGATGTCCCGGAGGAGGCGCCGCATGATCTTGCCGGAGCGCGTCTTGGGCAGGTCCGGCGTGAACATGATCTGCTTGGGCCGCGCGAACTTCCCGATCATGTCCGCGACGTGCTCTCGCAGCTCACGCGCCAGGTCGTCGGAAGCCTCGTGACCCGAGCGCAGGATCACGTACGAGAAGATCGCCTGGCCGGTGATGGGGTCTGATCGCCCCACGACCGCAGCCTCGGCCACCGCCGGGTGCGAGACCAGAGCGGACTCGACCTCGGTCGTCGAGATGCGATGCCCCGAGACGTTCATCACGTCGTCGACGCGCCCGAGCAGCCAGTAGTAGCCCTCCTCGTCGCGCTTGCAGCCGTCGCCGGCGAAGTAGCGCCCGGGGAATCGGGACCAGTAGGTCTCCTCGTAGCGCTCCGGATCCTTGTAGATCCCGGGAATGACCCGCGTCGTCCACGACGTCCGCCTTGACCCCGGGGAATGGGAGCGTGGCGGAGCCGGGCTTCAAGGTCACCACCCCAGGCAACGGCGTGATCATGATCATCCCGGTCTCGGTCTGCCACCAGGTGTCGACCACCGGGCACCTCTCCCCGCCGATGTACTTCCAGTACCAGGCCCAGGCCTCCGGGTTGATCGGCTCCCCCACCGAGCCCAGCAGGCGCAGTGACGAGAGATTGTCCCGCTCGAAGACCTCAGCGCCGTACTTCATCAGCGCCCGGATCGCGGTGGGCGCGGTGTACAGGATGGTGGCGTTGTACTTGGCGGCGATCTGCGCCCATCGGTCCTTGTCGGGGTGGTCGATGGCGCCCTCGTAGATGATCCCGGTCGTCCCGTTGGCGAGCGGCCCGTACACGATGTACGAGTGGCCTACGACCCAGCCGATGTCCGACGTGCAGAAATAGGCCTCGTGGTTGCGACCCCGGTCAGGTAGCCGCCGGTGGTGTGCATGATGCCCTTGGGCTTGGCGGTCGTTCCCGAGGTGTACAGCAGGTAGAGGAGATCCTCGGAGTCCATCGCCTCAGGCTCGGCGGTCGTCGACTGGTCAGCCACGATGTCGTGGTACCAATGGTCGCGACTCGCGTCCCACGCCACCTCAGCACCCGTCCGTCGCACCACGATGCAGTGCTTGACCGATGAGGTCCGCTCGATCGCCTCGTCAGCATTCGCTTTCAGCGGCACGACCGCTCCCTTGCGGTAGCCGCCGTCGGCGGTGATCACGGCGACGCACTCCGCATCCTCGATACGGCCCGCCAGGGCATCGGCGCTGAATCCGCCAAAGACCACCGAGTGCGGCGCGCCGATGCGCGCGCAGGCAAGCATCGCCACCGGTAGCTCGGGAATCATCGGCATATAGATCGCAACCCGGTCGCCGCGCTTCACGCCCAGCTCGCGCAGCGCGTTCGCCATGCGGCAGGTCTCGTCGAGCAGCTCCTGGTAGGTGATCGTCCGGGAGTCGCCCGGCTCGCCCTCCCAGTAGTAGGCGACGCGGCTGCCCAGGCCTGCGGCCACGTGCCTGTCGAGACAGTTCGCGCTGATGTTGAGCTTGCCTCCCAGGAACCACTTGGTGTACGGCAGGTCCCAGGTGTAGAGCTCGTTCCAGGGCTCGATCCAGTCGATCCGTTCCGCGGCGTCGGTCCAGAAGGCCCGGAAGCCATCCTCGCTGGCTGCCTTCTGATGGACCGATGGATCGCTGATGAGCGCGTTGGCCACGAAGTCGCGAGGCGGCGGGAAGGTGCGCTCCTCGCGCAGCAGGTTCTCGATCGTCGCGGACTCGACGCGCTCTTCGGTGGCCATGCGAGCAGGCGCCTCCACTCTCTACACGCTCGGGATGCCCCTGATTCTACGTCCAGTCCAAAGGGCCGGCCGATGCCGCCGAGTTGCCTTGGGTGAGTACCATCAGGGTTGACGTGCGTCCCATGCGGCGCAGCCCGGCGAGCCCGAGAGGGAGGGCAGCAGCTTGAGGTAGTTGCAGCCGGCGCCCAAATCGTCGATCCCGAGCTCGACGTTCCTTCGTGCTGCATGGGAGCTCTGGAGATGACGACTTCGTACGCTTCTGCCGACACGCCTCGGGCCTATCGAATCCCGTTCGTCATCGGCGCCTCCGCGATCGGCACGGTCATCGAGTGGTACGACTTCTACCTCTACGCCGTGCTCGCCACCTTCCTGGCGCCGGTCTTCTTCCCTGGTGACCCCACCGCCCAGCTGCTGAGCGCGCTGGCGACCTTCGGTGCCGGATTCGCGGTGCGCCCCTTCGGTGCGGTGGTCTTTGGTCGCATCGGTGACAAGACCGGACGCAAGGTCGCCTTCCTGCTGACGGTCAGCATCATGGGTGGCGCGACGGTGCTCGTCGGGCTGCTGCCCGGCTACGCGCAGATTGGGGTCTGGGCGCCGCTCATCCTGGTGACGCTGCGCATGCTGCAGGGCCTCGCCCTGGGCGGTGAGTACGGCGGCGCCGCAATCTACGTGGCCGAGCACGCCCCGGACAACAAGCGCGGGCTGTACACCTCGTGGATCCAGACGACCGCCACCATCGGTCTATTCCTGGCGCTGGCGGTGATCCTGTTCTTCCGCCTGACCCTGGGTACCGCGGCCTTTGGCGATTTCGGCTGGCGCATTCCCTTCCTGCTGGGCGCGGTCCTCGTGGTGGTGGCGCTCTACATCCGCCTGCGCCTTCAGGAGACGCCACTCTTCCAGCGCGCCCGGCAACAGGGCAAGACGAGCTCGGAGCCGCTCCGCGAGAGCCTGGGCACCCGGAGCAACTGGAAGCTGATCCTCCTGGCACTCTTTGGCATGACCGCAGGTCAGGCGGTGGTCTGGTACACGGGCCAGTTCTACGCGCTGACCTTCATGACCACCAGCCTTGGCGTGAAGTTCAGCGATGCGTACACGGTGATGCTGATCGCCATCGCGTTGGCCACGCCGTTCTTCATCTTCTTTGGCTGGCTCTCCGACCGGATTGGCCGCAAGCCGATCATCCTGGGCGGGTGCCTGATCGCGGCGGTGACCTACTTCCCGATCTTCAGCGCCATGCACGGGCTGACCAATCCGATCCCGGGGACCGACCCCACCGGCAAGGCGATCATGGTCGCCCAGAACCCGAACCTGGTCGGCGCGGATCCGCTACACGTCGCTGTCGGTGCCGTACCACCTGGGGAACGGCGAGTTCGGTGGGTGGCTGCCGTTCATCGCGACCGCGCTGGTGGCCGCCTCAGCCCCCGGCGGCATCCTCGCGTTCCTCAACCCGGACGGCGCGAAGGGCGGGAACATCTTCGTGGGGCTGCTCTACCCGATCGCGGTGGCGGTCATGACGGTGATCATCGGCTGGCTCTACGTCCGCGAGACGAAGGACACCCGCATCTGGGACGAGGTGGGTGGCCACGAGGAGTCCATGCGGGAGGTGCGGGAGGCCGCGACCGGCAGCTCCCTGGCCGGATAGGCACGGCTGAGGGCGGCGTGGACCGATGCCGCGCCGCCTCCAATCCACGGCTGCGCTAGCTCGCCCGCCCCTCCGCCGGCGCAGGCCCGCGAACCAGCGAGACGAGGAACGCGGCCCCCAGGTAAGAGGCAGCCATGACGGTGAAGGCAGCCGGGTAGCCCGCGTGCTGCACGATCTGGCCGATCACAAACGCCCAAGCTGCGCCGATCCCGAAGGCGGCGGTGAAGTACACGCTGAAGGCGACGTCCCGCAGCGGCCCGACGGCGCGATCCGCGAGGAATGCCTGCAGCACGGGTGATTCCGAGAAGACCGCGGTGCCGAAGGGCAGCATCAGCGGGACGAGCAGCGCCAGGTTCGAGCCCGAGGCGAGGAAGGCCAGCACCCCGGCGGCGCACAGCCCGTAGTAGACGATCAGGGTGCGCCGGCGTCCGTATCGGTCCGACAGCCAGCCGGCCAGGAGCGGGCCAACGACCGCGCCTACAAGGAGCAGCGCGTAGAGCAGCGCCGTCGTGGTCTCGCTGAAGCCCAGCGGCCCTCGCAGGTAGAGGAGCATGAATGGCGCGACGATGTCCAGGCCGCGACCGCCCGCCGCGACCATCGAGGCGCCCAGGATGGCGCGCAGGTCGCTCCGTCCGAGCACTTCGCGGAACTGGGATCGCAGGGAGCCGGATGCCCGCGCAGTCCGCGCGTACGCGCGATGGTCCTCGTGGACCGAGAGCAGGATCACCAGACCGATGACCAACGCTGGCGCGCCGAACACCACGAGCGTGGCCTGCCACCCGATGCTGTGCAGCAGCGCAAGCCCGATGAACGGAACGGCGATGGTGCCGACGTTGCCGCCGCTGATGTGCGCGCTGATCGCGAAGCCGCGCCGCTCCAGGGGGTAGAGGTCCGAGAGCAGCGCGTTTCCCACCGGGTGCTGCGGACTGCTGCCGATACGAGCGGCACTCACCGCGCCGAGCAGCTGCCACAGGTTGCGCGACAGCCCGCCGAGCATGAGCCCGACGCCAAAGATCAGTTGGCCGGTGCCCAGCAGGACGGGTCGTGCCACGTATCGCGTCAGCGCCCCGTAGCTGATCTGCATCGCGCCACCGACGGCGGTCGTGACGGCGATGAACAGACCGATGTCCGCGGGGCTCAGGGCGAACTGGACGATCAGGTATGGGTAGACCAGCGGCAGGAGCGCGGACTGGGCGTGGACGATGGCGTGCGAGGTCGCCAGCAGCGCCAGGGCGCGGCCCGAGCCGCTCGGTGGATGGGTGCTAGGATCGGTCCCGATGTCGGTCCCCACGCGTTCCTCCGCCGTGCCCGGCGAGGCCGCCGGCGAGGCCGCCAGTGTGCACGACGGCCTCGAGGCGTGGCTGGTCGCCACGATCCCGCCGCTCATGCGGCACCTGCTGGCCCACGCGCGCCGGCGTCCGGCGTGGGGCGAGCTGACGTATCAGCAGTACAACGTGCTGCGCATCATCGACGGCGAAGGACCGATGGCGCAGGGCGAGATCGCGCGCCGGCTCATGGTCAGCGCGCCGGTGGTCACCCGACAGGCGACGGCCCTCGCCGAAGCGGGGCTCGTCGAGCGACAGCCCGATGTCTCCGACCGCCGGTCCGTGCGCCTCTCGCTCACGGCGCGCGGCCGTCGACGGGTGCGCGCCATGCGGCGGGAGCTGCTCGCAGCCGCCGGCGAGCTGCTCGCCGCACTTCCCGGTGCGCAGCGCGAGGGCGTGGCGACCGCCCTGGAACAGCTCCGGGTGCTGCTGCCGGCGACTCGCCGCTAGCGCGCCCGCCGCGGGCGTTACCGGCCGCGTGGTCGCTAGTCGGTGGTGACCCGCGGGCGCGAGGTTTCTCGCGGGGAACTGCGGGCGGCGTCTGGTCCGGGCGCATCGGCCAGCGACGGCATCGTCACGCGCCGGATCAGCTGCCAGCCGGCGAGGCCCAGGAAGAGCAGCGAGAAAAGCGCGCCCAAGACGAAGCCGGCCGGTGCTCCCCAGAGCTGGGCCACGCCGCCGGCGAACAGCCCGCCAATGGGGGAAGAGCCGGCGAAGACCGTGACGTACAGCGACATCACTCGTCCGCGCAGCTGGTCGGGGACCCCGTACTGCACGGTCACGTTGATGGTGTTGATCATCAGCATCGAGCTCAGACCGATGAAGATCACCCAGATGTACGCCGGTTCGACCGAGCGCGTGGCTCCCAGCAGGAGCTCGAAGGTCACGAAGATCAATCCCCCGCCGATGATCAGGGGCACGAGCGGCCGACGATGGCCAAGGAAGGCGAGCGACATCGAGCCGATGAGGGACCCGACTCCCATGACCGCATAGAGCGCGCCATAGCCGTCTGCGTGCAGCCCCAGAGTGTGGACGGCGAAGAGGGGCAATAGCGTCTGGAAGTTCAACCCGAAGATGCTGATCCCGAGGAGCAGCACCAGGGGCCACAGGACGCTGGGCGTTCGTATCGCGTATTGGAATCCCTCGTTGAGGCTGCGCAGCACGGGCAGGGCCTCTGCGGCTCGCGCCGCCCGATAGAGCTTGGCCGGGCTGATCATCGCCAGCCCAACGAGCACCGCGATGTAGCTCACTGCGTTGATCCCGAAGTTCACTGCGGGACCCCACAGCGCCAGCGTCACGCCGGCGATGGCGGGACCCACGATGCGCGCCGCGTTGAAGGAGGCCGAGTTGAGCGCGATCGCGTTCAGCAGGTCGCGACGCGGGACCATCTCGGCGGCGAACGCCTGTCGCACCGGCATGTTGACCGCGTTGATGCAGCCGAGCACGAAGGCCAGGATCATCACCTGCCAGATCTGGACGACGCCGGTCACGGTAATGGCGAACAGGGCCAGCGCCTGGAGGGCCGCCGCGACCTGCGTCCAGATGATCACCGTGCGCTTGTCGATGCGATCCGCGAGGACGCCGCCGAGCGGTGCGAGCACAGTGGACGGCGCGAATTCCAGGGCCAGCACGATTCCCAGCTGCAGCGGCGTGCCACCCAGCAGCAGGACCAGCCACGGCTCGCTGACCGACTGCATCCAGGTCCCGACCAGGCTGAGCACCTGACCGACCCAGAAGAGGCGGTAGTTCCGGTGGCGCATTGCCGCGAAAGGCCCGCGAGAGCCGCCGGTGCCCGCAGGGAGAGGCCGAGGGCCGTCGCCGTCGGTTGGGGCCGGGGCGACCGCGCGAGAGGAGACCGCCGCGATGGGCTTGAGCGCCCTGCGGTGCACGCAGCTATCGCTCAAGGCTGTTGGAACGCCCGACAGGCTGACCGGGACGCGAAATTCAGTGTTCGAGCGCCGCGCGATCGCCTGGCGAAAGACACTGCGCGCCCCGAAATGGGGGGCGATCTTACGTATCGGCCCAGGCGATTAAGGTTGCGTTTGAAATGGCGGCGGCTGGGTGACGGCTTCGGGCGAGTTCTCGCTGACCGCGATCACCCGCCCCTGAACCTGGCCGGCGTCTGGGTAATCCTCGAGATGCTCGACACCAAGGCCCTCTAGCCCGAGTCCGGCGGCCGCTGCGTCGGTGACGAACAGGTACGCTCGATACCCGAGGCGCGACTCGATGGAGTTTTTCAGGAGGCGGTGAGCGACGTTGACCGCTGGGCCAAGGAGTTCGGGATTGGAGCCGACCGTCTGGCGCACTGCCTGGCCCCGATGCAGCACCATCTTGAGGTTCAGACTACCGACGACAGGGCAGGCTGTGCAGATGTGGTCCGACGCGCTCTTCGCGTGCTCTCGCACCACGCAGAAGGCGCGGTAGACGGCCCGGAGCCGATCGATCACCGCTTCCCCCTGACCATCGAGACCCTCGGCCGGCGCGACGGCGAACACGGCATCGCCCTCGAGCTTGGCGATATCGAAGGCCGGCTGCACGCTCTCGACCACGGCGTCGAGGAGGGCGCCCAACACCTCGTACCCCGCTGGTATGCCTGAGCTGAAGTCAATGCCGTGGGCCTGCTCCACCCCGTTCAAGAACGCCGTGTAGCCGGAGATATCGGCGAGGAGCAGGTAGCGCTGGCCCGCGACTGGATCGGCTTGGATCGGAATCACCATCGGCGGTCAGGATCGTACCGCGGGTGCCGCTCGGACAGCCGTCTCCAACATGCCGCTACAGGCCATTAGCCGAAGAGGATGTCGCGGATCACGGGCATGGGCGGGGTTCCGTGGGCCAGGACCGACTCGAGGAACGGGCGGTAGACGAACGGTTCGCCCGCGGCCTCGGCGCGGCGCCGTGCCTCGTGCTCGAGATCGGTCATCTCCACCGCTCCCAGGTAGTACTCGCACAGCTGCGTGCTCGAGAGACGGGCGCGGTCCCACTTGTTGGCCGCCTCGGACTGCTCCTGGAAGCCGCCCTCGACCATCAGGCGCATCGCCTCCTGCTCGGTCATCTCGCCAGCGTGGATCCCGATATCCACCATCGTGTTGGTCACGCTGCGCAGATAGAACTTGAGATGGACGAGCATCAGGGCGGGGTCATCGGCCCCATAGCCGACGTCCATCATCACCTGGGTGACGTAGACCGCCCAGCCCTCGGCGAAGACACCGGACTGGAAGACGGCCCGCACGGTCGACGTGCATCGGTTCGAGTACGCGAGCTGCAGGAAGTGGCCGGGCACCGCCTCATGGATGGTGAGCAACCGAAGCTGGCGGTCGTTGTCCTCGCGCAGTCGGGACTCGCGCTGCTCTTCGGTCCATTCGTCGCGCATGGGCGTGATGGCGAAGAAGCTGTCGAGCCCGCGGTCCAGCGGCCCGGGCGGGATCAGCATGGCGCCGCCGAAGGCGCGAAGGAACGGCGGCGTCCAGATGATCTGCATCGGCTCGTCCGCTAAGCCGATGAGGTCGCGCTCCCGCACGAAGGCTTCGATGCGGGCGTTCTCCTCGCGGCAGTAGTCGAGCAGCTCCTCCGCCGCGGGATGCTGCAGGGCGATCGCGTCGAGGACGCCCCGGACGACTGCGCTGTCGTCGTCCGGCATCGGCTCGGACCCCATCCACTGCGGCCAGAGCCGGCGCGCCAGGGTGACCATCTCGCCGCGCAGCTGGTCGAAGCTCGCCTCGGCGCGCTCCTTGAGCTGGTCCGGGGTGATCTCGGTCTTGAGGAAGTGGCGGAACTTGTGGTCGTGGAGGTTCCGGCCCAGGCGGAAGTCGCCGGTCGCGTGCGGGAGAAGGTCCTCGCGGAGCCATTCGGTGTATGCGTCGACGGCCTCGACCGCAGACCTCGCCGCCTCCTGCACGGAGTGCTGCAGCTCCTCGTCCTCGAGCTCCTGGGCCTCCGATGCCGCCGTGCGGGCGAGGTCCGCGACGCCCGCCATCAGCTCGATCGCCTTCTCGGTGTGGAATCGGCTCACATCGCGCGCGCTGCCGGTTCCGTGCTCGCCGTGGCGCGTCGCCGTCAGCCGGTCCCGTGCCTGATCCAGGAGATTCGGGAGGGAGCGCATCCGGGAGGCGGCGCTCGCCAGGCGCTCCGGACGGGGCGCGAACTCGCGCGCCAGTAGGGCGAAGAGCCCGTTGCCCGCCAGGTAGACGTAGGCCATTGGGTTCCACGCCGACTCGTCGAGGATCTCGGTCGCGAACAGGTCCGCGTCGAAGAAGGAACGCATGATGGTGCGGTCGATCCTGTCGTCCCGAGAAAGGCCGGTGGGGTCCAGGCTGTCGAGCCGCTCGAGCGCCGAACGCAGGAAGCCGCCGTGCTGCTCTCGACCCGCGTCGGTGAGGTCCGGCCAGAGGCCATCGTGATCGTGGATGCCGATCTCCGTGGCGTGGACTGGCGAGAGGCGGAAGTACTCGGCGAGCAGCTCGTCTGCGAGCGGTCGAAGCTCCATCGAAGCGGATGCTAGCCTACGGCCAGCCCGTGACTGAGAGCATCGCTGCCACCGACGCGTACGCGCGCAGCACGCCCGCGACCGTCGTCTCCTCCGGGACCGATGGAGTGGTGCTGGATCGGACCGTCTTCTACCCCGGCGGCGGCGGTCAGCCGGCGGATACCGGCCTGCTGAGGACCGATGCGGCGGCATGGACGGTGACCGGCGCGCGTAAGGAGGGCGGCGAGATCGTCCACGCGGTCGAGCCTTCGCCCGATGGCTCCCTGCCCGAGGCCGGCGCCGGCGTCACCGCCGAGATCGACTGGGATCGGCGCCATCGGCTCATGCGCACGCACTCCGCCCTGCACGTGCTGTGCGGGGTCATCTGGCGCGACCATGGTGCACAGGTCACTGGCGGGAACATGGAGCCGCTGGCGGGGCGCATGGATTTCGAGTTCGAGACGATGCACGGGGACCTGGTGGCGGACATCGAGCGCCGCGTGAACGAGGAGATCGCCGCGGACCGTGAGATCCGGGTTGCGCAGCTGCCGCGCGACGAGGCGTTCAAGATCCCCGACCTGATCCGGACCAAGATCAACCTGCTGCCGCCGGGGATCAGCGAGGTGCGCATCATCGAGATCGTGGGGCTGGACCTGCAGGCCGACGGCGGGACGCACGTGGCGCGGACCTCCGAGATCGGGCGGGTCCGCGTGACCGGCTACGAATCAAAGGGTCGGATCAACAAGAGGATCCGGATTGCAGTCGAGGACGCCTGATGGACACCTGGCAGGCCATCAATTCCGTGCGCGTGGTACGCGAGTTCGCGGATCGGCCGCTCGAGCCGGACCACCTGACGCGGATCGTCAATGCCGGACGACGGACAGGGTCGTCCAAGAACGAGCAGCGCTGGGTCTTCATCACCGTGCAGGGACGTGACCGCTTGCGGGAGCTCGCGGCGGTGGGTCGATACGCGGGGCACCTCGCCGGCGCCGCGGCGGCTGTCGCGCTGGTGACGCCCGACCCGAACGGCCCGCGCGGCAAGTCGATCATGTGGGACCTGGGGAGAGCGGCGCAGAACATGGTGCTCGCCGCGTGGGAGCTGGGAATCGGCAGCGCGTCGGCCACCGTGTACGACCATGAATTGGTCGGGAAACTCCTGGGCCTGCCAGGCGATCAGGACTGCTCGTTCATCCTGTCGTTCGGCTATCCCGCGGATCCATCGGTCCTGACCGCGCCCAATCGCGCCGGCGGCCGTCGCTCTCTAGCCGAGGTCTCGCGCGAGGACCACTGGTAAGGCTCCCCAACTCAATTTTCGGAGCAGAGACAAGGGCGCGCGCAGGGTGGTTATCGCTTTGGCCGATGAGTGGGAGCGCAGGCTGGACGGATTCGGAACAGG
The DNA here is from genome assembly GCA_005882055.1 of Chloroflexota bacterium. GTDB lineage: Bacteria > Chloroflexota > Limnocylindria > QHBO01 > QHBO01 > CF-82. Next base: position 22,476 of record VBGQ01000001.1, on the reverse strand, counting down.
GTGGTCATGCGCGGCCTGATCGCCTGACACGATCGGATGGCGCGCCCTGGACGTGGGGCGCTCTCATGTATCGGCCGATCCGATACGAGAGGTCTTGGAGCGGCCGGCGAGGCCATCGGCGCGCCGGCGCTCCCGGGGAGAGAACTAAGGGATCGGAGTCAGTTGAGCCGAGTCGAGTATCGCCTGTTGCGCTGCGAGGTCCGCGGCCGACGTGCCCGGGTAGTGGAACGCGTCGATCACAAGGCGCTTTCCACCAACGTCTACAACGTAGATATCGAAGACCTGTCCTGCTACCCAGCCATATACGTCCCCGCCAAGTTCATCCCCAGAGAGGTAGAACGGGGTCGCTGCACTGGTACCGGCTGGCAGAGTGACGTGCACGACCTGCCCGACATAGCCATCGATCGTGATGGGGCTGGGACCGGTCGTGGTCCAGTCGCGGTGGTTGACCATGGCTTTGACGAGGTCGTCCACGGACGGCCCGACCGGCGGGCTGATGGCCCCAGCGCTGGGAGTCAGTGGGTGCACCAAGAGGTTCTTCACCGTGTAGAAGCGGATGGCGATGCCGTTGGGGGCCTGGTTTCCATTGGGCCCGATGACAACCCAGTTGGTGTCCGTACTCCAGCCGTCAGGAACCGCGACGGTGACCTTCATGGGAAGGGTCGCATCGACCTGGTAGCGGCCAGCGGGGAGTAGCCCCTGGCTGTTCAGCTTGGGGATTGGGGTCGGCTTCGCGGTCGGGGCGGGCGGCCCGCCGGGCGAGATCGACCCGGGCAGGAGCCGCCAGCCCACGAGCGCGGCGACGATGAGCACAGCGGCAATCAGGCCGATGCGCAAAGCAGTGGTGTTCACGGTTGGGAACCTCCGCGCCGGCCACCTGAGTCGACGCTGATGGATCGCGGGGACCTGGTCGAGCACGGCGTCCAGGACTCGGTCCGGAACGACCGTGGTGCCCTCTTCCAGCCACGACCGAACGATGCGTGTGACGTCGTGATCGGTGCTCACTGAGCTGCCTCCTTCGCCGCCGGGCGTGCGTCGGCATCGAGTGCCGCGCGCAAGCCGCGCATCGCGTGATGAAGTCGAGATCGGACCGTCCCGGCCGGGATGCCGAGCGTCTCGGCGACCTGGTCGAGCGGCATGTCGAGGTAGTGGTGGAGGACCACCACCGCACGATGATCGATGGAAAGGCGCCGGAAGCCTCGCTCGAGCTGGTCGCGGTGAGCGACCAGGTCGATACCATCGGCCCCTATCGGCTCATCCGCCGGTAGCAACCGCAGGTTGGGCGTCCAGCGACGGGTCTTTCGGCCCTCGGCGTAGCAGGCGCGCACGAGAAGCCGATACGACCAGGCGTCAAAGCGCGCCGGGTCGCGGAGCTGCGGAAGGTCCTGCCAAACGTTCAGCAGCGCCTGCTGCGTCGCGTCCTCGGCAAGATCGGTGTCGCGCAGGATCCTGAACGCCACCCCATGGAGCCGGTCGCCGATGGCCACGGCGAGGCTCGCGAATGCCCCTTCGTCGCCACCCTGCGCCCGTGTCACGAGATCTGTGTCCATGCCTCTTCCGCTCGGGAGCGCTGGTTGGGCCAAGCGCATTCACCACGTACGGGCGCGCCGGAGATATGTCCAACTCAATCTTCGGAGCAACGGCAAGGGCGGCGCCTGCCGGCCGGTAATCGCTGTGGGCGATGAGTGACAGCGCCCGCAGGCTGGACGGACCGGGAAATGGGCGGTCGCGCGCTGCCTGATCGCCTCTCGCGATCGCTCGGCGCGCCCCGGACGTGGGGCGCTCCCATATATCGGTCCAGGCGATAACAGCCGGATCGCTTGACAAACGGGCTGCTGGCACGGGGGATGCGGAAGAGGGCCCCATCGGCCTGTAGAAAACAATCCAGGGAGGAGCCCACGTGAACGCCATCGATCTGCTCGAAGATGACCACCGCAAGGTCAAGAAGATGCTCGCCGAGGGCGAGGTGACGACCGAGCGTGCGGAGGTAACGCGCACGGACCTGTACTCGACCCTTCGGCGCGAAATGGAGACCCACGAGCGGATCGAGGAGGAGATCTTCTACCCGGCGCTCAAGCAGCACCCCAAGGCTAAGGACATCGTGCTCGAGGGTTTCGAGGAGCACCACGTCGTGGACGAGATCATGGGAGACCTTGGCCAGACCGATGTCACCGACGAGACGTGGGCGGCGAAGTTCAAGGTGATGAAGGAGAACATCGAGCACCACATCGAGGAAGAGGAAGGCGAGATGTTCCCCAAGGCTCGCCAGGTCTTCGATAAGGACGAGCTGGAGGCCCTTGGAGCCCGGATGCTGGAGCTGAAGCAGCTGTCATTGCAGGCAACCGGAGGCGGGTGACGGGCCGACCGACCTCGATGTGACGCCAAGATCTCTTAGTGTCCAACGATGGGTCGAAAGGGCCCCAATCCAGTGCTCTCGCTGGCTGAATGTGACGCCCAGAGCACAGATTTGCCGCTGAGCGCCGCCAACTGCGCCTTCATTGGACCGTAGGAGACTCTGGCTGCACATGTGTTGCAGCCAGAGCGTGCCGCAGAGGTGGCGGCGGGCTAGACGGCGGCCATCACCGCCCGCTCGGCGAGGGCGATTGGCAGGTCGCCGCTGCTGACCAGCGCGTTGTGGAAGTCGCGCAGGTGCTCGGTGTCGTCGGTCGAGGCACCGCGGGCGGAAAGGAATCGGTCCCGGATGCGCACGATTTCGAGACAGCCGGTGAGGTAGGCGGATGCCTGCGTCGGCCAGCTGCAGTAGCGCGTGACCTCTGCTTTCGCGGTCGGCTCGGTCAGGCTGCTGTTCTCCATCATGTAGACCACGGCCTCGTCCCAGGTCATCTCGCCCATGTGCAGGCTGGTGTCCGCGACGATCCGCGCGGCACGGAATAGCGTGGCCTCGTACTGGAACATGCGATGCCGCAGGTCGGTGAAGAAGCCCTGCTCGCGCATCATCCGCTCCGAGTAGAGCGCCCACCCCTCGCTGAAGTAGCTGGTGCCCAGCCACTGGCGCAGGTGCGAGGGATTGAGCTTCGCGCGGGACAGGTGCCAGTGATGCCCGGGATACGCCTCATGGACCGATGTGGACGGGATCGACGGGTAGGAGTTGGACTCAAGCCGCTTGGCGATCTCCTCGGGCCTCGCTCCGTCCGGCGGGAATGGCACGAAGAACTGCCCGTGCATGGACGGGGCGGAGGCCGGCGGGTTCTGGTAGCTGGCGACCGCGATCACCGGGCGCTGGAATGGCGGCGACGGCTCGACCGTGCAGACCTCTCCCTCTGGGAACGTGACCAGCTCGCGCTCCACGAGGAAGGCGCGCGCCTTCGCGGTCCAGTCCTCGTAACCGACGCGCATCTCCTCCGGGGTGGTGGGGTGATCCTCGTTGAGCTCGAGCAGGACCGCGTGCCAGTCGTCGGTCGAGCGCAGCTCGCGCGCGCAGCGACGCAGCTCTCCGGAGAGCTCCTCGACCTGCTGGCGGCCGCGCTCGCGCAGGGCGCGCGCGTCGAGGTCCAGGAGCTCCGCGTCGCGAAGGATGCGGCTGTATCGGTCCTCCCCGAATGCCCAGTCGCCCGTAGCGCGCGGTCGCATCTCGTCCAGGAACACCGCGTAGGCCTCGTACGCCGTCGCCGCCACCGCGCCGGCCTCCGCGAGCTGGCTCCGCAGGGCGCCATCGGTCACCTCCGCGGGCAGGAGCTCACGCGCGTAGCGAGCGCCCGCATGGGCCTGGTTGACGGCGCGATCGAGCAGGATCGCTGGAACGAGCTCGTCGCGCAGGTTGCGCTTGCCGTCCTCGAGGTTCTGCGGCACCGCGCGCAGGCGCGCAGCCGCGGCGGCAACCAGCTCTTCCTCCGGCCGCAATCGGTGCAGGAAGAGCCCAAAGACGCCGCGCAACCCGGGGTTGAGATACGTGTCGGGGTGGCGGCGCCAGGCCTCCCAGCCGTCGAAGATCCCGCGGCGATGAAGGCTCGCGATCGCCAGGTCGCGATCGATCATCTCGTCGAAGTTGAGGCTGGCGGCGTCCAGTGAGCCGAAGTCCCCGAGCCAATCATCGGTGCGCTGGGACCGCCGCAGGAAGGCGGCCTCGGAGAGATCCTCGAGCTGGTCGTCGTACTCGATCAGGCCGAGAGAGCTGGCTCCACTCGGGGACTGGGCATATTCCTCATCGAGAAAGGCGCGCGCAAGCTGAGCAAAGTCGGGCACTTCAACAATCCTCAGTTCGGGAGCAAGCGGGCAGGCAGCGCGAAGGATAGGCCGATGGCGGCTGCGCCGGGGCCGCTCCCGCGCGGAGCGTTGCGTAGGCGCAGCGCCGAAGTCGGGGTCAGCGGGAAGGCGGGACCAGGGCTCCGAACCAGTCCGGATCCGCCGCCGCGGCCACCTGGATAGCGTTGAGCGCCGCGCCCTTGCGCAGGTTGTCGCTTGTCACGAAGCAGGCGAAGCCTCGCTCTCGGCCGGGGACGGCGCGCAGCCGGCCGACGATCACCGGGTCGCGGCCCTCCACGTCGAGCGGCATGGGATGGCGTTCAGAACCGTCGGCAGCTCGGTACTCGAGGCCGGGCGCGTGGCGGAGGACCTCCTCGAGGTAGGGGGCGGTGGCGGCGCGCAGCGTGCGGAAGTGCAGGGCAAGGCTGTGGCCGGTCCTGACTGGGACGCGGACCGCGGTGGCCGCGACGTCGAGCTCCGGCAGGTCGAGGATCTTGCGGATCTCGGCATGGATCTTTCGCTCTTCGCCGGTCCAGCCGTCCTCGGCCAGCAGGTCTATCTGCGGAACCACGCTGTCCGCGATACGGCCGTGGAACGGAGAGCCGGACGCCTGCTCGCGGTCCTCGCTTCCCCGCTCGGCAAGGAACGCGTCGAGCCCCGCCCGGCCGGCGCCGCTCACCGCCTGGTAGCTCGCCAGGTCGACGGACGCGAGGCCAACCGCGTCGCGGATGGGTGCCAGCACCACGACCGCCGCGGCCGTGGTGCAGTTGGGATTTGCGACGAGGTTGCCGCCGCGCCCGCGCAGCGCGCGGGCATTCGCCTCGGGGACCACCAGCGGCACCTGCGGGTCCAGCCGGAAGGCGCTGGAGTTGTCGATGATCAGCGGCACTCGCTGCCCAGGGCCGGCCACGATCTCGCGGCTGATCGCCGCATCGGTCGCCAGGAAGAGGACGTCGAGCTTGGGCGCGGTCTCGTCGTCGAGGAGACGCAGGGGGATTGTTCCCTCGCCGTAGGAGACCATCCCCGGCTCGGTGCCGAACGCCCGCAGGCGCTCGGCCGGCAGGCCGGCATCGGCAAGGATCGAGAGGAAGACGCTCCCGACCACGCCGCGCGCACCCGCTACGCCGACCATGGGCCAGCGCTCGAAGCGATCAAGGCGCTCCAGGCGCTCCTCCATCGGTCCAGTCATGCGTTTCCTCCGAACAGAATCGGTCGCTCGCCCGAGACGAGCCTCGCCAGGTCAGCGTAGACCGCGCCCGCGGTCACGCGTCCTCCGGCGCCCGGCCCCCCGATGCGGAAGATACCCCCGGCACGCACCTCGATCTCGAGGAGGTTGTCGATCCCCGAGGTCGCCCCCAGGGCCGAGCCCCGCTCGACCTCCTTCGGTGCCACGGCCAGGGTCTGCTCCGTTGCCTCCGCGACGAGGCGGATAACCTGGCCCTCGGTAACCTCCAGCCCGCGGATGCCGTGGCGTTCGACCTGCGACTCTGAGCGCCACTGCCCCCAGGCCTCACTCGCGAGGATGGCGAGCTTCTGCGCAGCATCGCGACCGTCCACGTCGAGCGACGCATCAGCCTCCGCGTAGCCCGCCGTCTGCGCCTCGCGCAGCGCGTCGCCGTAGGTCATTCCCTCGCCCATGGCACTCAGCATGTACGTGGTCGTTGCGTTCAGCACGCCGCGCAGCCGACCGATTGCCCCGGTGGCCGCCAAGTGATGGACCGTCTCGAGCATCGGGACGCCACCGCCAACGCTGGCCGATGCCAGCAGGGCAGCGCCCCTCTGCCGAGCGAGGGCGGACAGCTCCTCGCCGTGCGTCGCGAGCAACGCCTTGTTGGCGGTCACGTAGGGAGTGCCGGCGTCGAGTGCGGTGCGCGCCCAACCGAGCGGCTCCTCGGTGCCGCCGGCGAGCTCCACCACCGCGTCCAGGCCCGCGCGGGCCACGTCCTCGGGCGTCACGACGGCGACCCCGTCCGGAAGCGGACTGCTGCGCGTTGCCGCTGGGTCGCGGACGGCCAGGCAGGCAAGCTCGAGCGGCAGCGGCCCGGCCGCGACGAGACGGCCGAGGGCAGATCCCACGGTGCCCCAGCCAATCAGACCGATGCGCAGGCGAGCCATAGGCGCAAGAGTCTACCCAGAGGGGTCGCCGGCCTCCCTAGCCGAAAAGGGCCAGTGCGTGCCGTCGGGTATCCTGCCCGGCGATGGGTGCCACCGAAACCGTCGACCTGTTCATGGAGCTGATCAACGACGACGCCCGCGAGAAGGCGGTCAACCTCTTCGCCGAGCACGCCGTGCTGGGCGTCTCGACCCCCGGCTCGGATGAGCGCACCAACCTCCGCGGCCGCGACCGCGTTGGCGGCTGGTTCCTGCGAGCTGGTGACGGGTTCCGGATGTACACCAACGAGGGGCGCTCGATGGGGAGCAGCTACATCGCCGACGTGACCGTCATGCGGCCCGGCGTCAACCCGATGCACGTCGAGGCCAACTTCCGCGTCGAGAACGGCGAGATCGTGGCGCTCTTCCTCCAGCCAATTCCGGGGCGCTGACCGCTCGGTCGTCGCGGCATCGCCGCATGCGCTTCGTCGCCATTCACAGCCTCGCCGTTGGCCCAACTACGTGGGAACCAGTTCGCGCGGTCCTGCTCGAGCGCGGTCACAAGGTGGATCTACCCAACCTGACCGCCACCGCCGTCAGTCCGCTCCCCACAGCGCTACGAGTGGCGCGACGCGTGGCAGAGGCCGTTGACGCGAAGCCCGGCGAGCGCATCGTCATCCTGGCGCACAGCAATGCGGGACTCTTCGCCCCGGCGATCGGGGACGCGTTGGGGCATTCACGCATCTCGTACGTGTTCGTGGACGCGTCCGTGCCACCGCCATCGGGAACGACGGGTGTAGTCCCCGAGGAATTCCTCTCCGGGTTGCGCGCGAAGGCCGAACACGGCCTCCTCCCGCCCTGGACCGAATGGTGGGACCCCTCGGATGTCGCGGCGCTGTTCCCGCCCGTCGCCGGTCTGCGCGAGGCCATCACCCGAGAGCAGCCGCGTCTCCCCCTCTCCTGGTGCGAGCAGACCGTCGAGGTGCCGGCAGGGTGGGATCGTTCGCCCTGTGGCTACATCTATTTCGGTCCACCCTACGACGGCATCGCTGACGAGCTAGTGGACCGCGGGTGGCCAGTTCGGCACGTCCCTGGGCTGCACCTGCACATGGTGGTCGATCCGGTGGCGGTGGCCGACACCATCGAGGAAGTCGTCTTCGCCCTCGGTTGAGCCGACCCTACTGCTTGCCCTTCTGCTTGCCGTGACCGCCGCCCCCGCTGCAGTCGGCGATGGCGGAGTTGACCTCTTCGGTCGCGGCGGCTCGGCCCATGGCCGCCAGCTCCGCAGCGCTGGGTCCCTCGCCGCAGGCGGCGCTCTGCTTGTCCGCGAGCTGCGTGGCCCAAGCGGGAAGTGGCGTCGCGAATGGGGTCGCGAGCGGGGTCGGCTCGGCGGATGCCACTTTCAGTGATCCGCTGAGGGCCACCGCCAACACCAGTACCGCGGCGGCCGCAATCAGGGCTCCCGCGATTGCTGCGGCCCGGCGACCGCTCCTGCTTGCTGCGGCGTCACCCGTTTGCGGCGCGACCGCGTATTCCTGGCGCGCAGTGTCCGGCGTGATGGGCTGGCCGACGCCACCCGCCCCGGCCTCTGCCGCGGCCGCCGCCATCACCGGAACCGGCATCGCCTGGGTGAGCGCCTCGTCCTGCGGCCGGGTGATGTGCGCGATGGCACCGGCGGCGTCGCCCGCCAGCCACGCGCGCAGAGCCGTGGCGACCTCTCCCGCGTGAAGTGGTCGGCTCTCCGGCCTGGGCTGCAAGCACGCGGTCACCACCGAGGCGAGCGTCGGATCGATGCCATCCATCGCCGGAGGCCCATCTGAGAGCTCGCGCAATAGGGCCGCCGGCGAGGCACCGGGGTGCGGCGGACGCCTGGTGAGCATCTCGTACAGCAGGGCGCCCAACCCATAGAGATCCACTCGCGGACCAACCTCCTGCCCGGCGAGCTGCTCCGGCGCCATGTAGCGCAACGTGCCCATGACCATGCCGGTCTGCGTGGTCCGCTCCAGCGCCTCGCCCAGGAGCCGCGCGATGCCGAAGTCGACCAGTCGGGCGTGGCCATCGGTCCCGATCAGGACGTTCCCCGGCTTGACGTCACGGTGGATGACGCCGCGCGTGTGCGCGTGATAGAGCGCCTCCGCCACCTGCGCGCCGATCTCGGCCGCGGCTCGCGCGTCGAGCGGCCCCTCACGCTCGAGGCGAGCTGAGAGGGTCTCCCCCTCCACCAGCTCGAGCACGACCGCCGGTCGCTCGCCGGCGTCGGCGGCGAGCACCCGAACGATGCCCCGGTGGTCCAGTCCGCCGACCGCGCGCGCTTCCGAGGCCAACCGCGCGCGGGACGCCTCGTCCGGCAGCAGGTGCGGATGCAGCAGCTTGACCGCCACCCTCCGACCGCTGCGCTCGTCGCGGGCGCGCCAGACCTCGGCCATGCCGCCGCGGGCCAGCCTGGCTTCCAGGCGGTAGCGGCCCAGCACGTGACGCGCGTGGGAAGCGCAGCGGTGATCGGCGTCGCGTGGGTGCTGGAGGGCACGTGCGTGCTGTGCGTCCCGTCCTCGCGACGCACGCTTCGCCCGCGGGACATGTCTCGACGAGGCGGCCACGTCGCGAGAAGCCTGCAGGGTCTATGCCAGCCCGGCGGCCTTCTTGGTGCGGAACGGTGAGGTCTGGGTGGTTCACCGGCCTACGGAAACAGATCGTGTGCGCGGTCCATGACCAGCGCGGCCGCCCCAGGCCCATCCACGACGCGGGAAGTGGTGTACCCGCGCACCACCACGACTGGCCGCTGATCGGTCTTGCCACCTGCCAGCTCCGCCGCGGAGGCGATCTCGTCGGCGACCGCGATCACCGTCGAATGCATTACGCGACCCTGCGCATCCGGGGCTCCACGCAGGTCGAGCAGCGGCTCGAGCCCGGCCACCCCGATCGCGACGTTCACGATTCCATTGCGCCAGGGACGGCCGAACGAGTCGGAGATGACAACGGCCGGCCGCACGCCCAGCAGCTCGCCAAGGCCGGCCGCCAACCCGCGGGCAGAGCCATCCGGATCAAGTGGCAGGAGGGTGGCGACTTCGCCGTCGCCAACGTTCGAAAGGTCGACCCCCGCGTTGGCGCACACGAACCCGTGCGGGGTACGGCTGATGATCAGCCCACCCTCCGCCATCCGCAGCACCTCGGCGGACTCGCGCAGCACCACCTCCACCTGGCGCGGATCCTTCCCCCAGCGGGTCGCGTATTCGACGGCTTCTGGCGAGGGACTGACCGATGCCAGCTCCACCAGCCGGCCCTCCGCCTTGGAGACGACCTTTTGCGTGATGACCAGGACGTCGTCCTCCTGCAGGCCGATGTCGCCGTCGCGCAGCGCTTCGGCGATGATCGCCGCAAGGTCGTCGCCGGGCCGGATCTCCGGTATGCCGTCCGGGGCGAGCAGCTCGACCCTGGCGCTCACGCGGTGACCCCGCTCCGCAGCCACTCATCGAGGTCTTCGGGCGTGTCCAGGTCAAAGGCGAGGCTGGGGCGCTGCACGATCGCGAACCGCACCCCGGCGGATTCCGCCGCCGCCCGGTGTGCGGCGAAGCTATCGGTCCCGAACCGGAATGTGATCGCGTCGGGCGGGCGGAGCGCGAGGCCGTTGGTTCCGGTTCCGCGTCGGTCGGGCGCGATCGCCACGCCGCCGCCACCGCCGCTCGGCACCGCCGCCAGCAGTGCCTCGACGTCCGGCGCGTCCAGCTCCGGCAGGTCCCCGTGCAGCACGAGGAGCGTGTCAACGCCCTCCTTCATCGCCTCCTCGCGCGCCTGATCGAGGCCCGTGTTCAGGCCCATCCCCCGCTGGACCAGGAGGCGGCCGCTCGATTCCTCGACCAGGATCGCGAGATCGGCGGAGGGTGAGATGACCACCACGTCCGGGACCACCTGGTGCGCGGTGCGCAGGACGCGCCGCAGGAGACGCGCGGCGAGGTCGCCCCGCTCGTCAGGTGAGAGGACCGATGCGAGCCGGGTCTTGGCCGCCTCGAGACCGCGGTGCGGGACGACCACGCGAACGTGCATGTGCTGGTCATATTGCATCCCGGCCCGCCACCCGGTCGCCGGCATGGCAGATGACTCGCCGCCAGATTCACGTCACGCGGACACGAAGGCGCCGGATGGTGCGCTCAGCGCGCCAGGTTCACGTCACGAGGACATTCTGTATCTCCGAGAGGCCTTTCGGGCGTCCGACGTCCGGGGCGCGAATTTGGCAGGATGGGGCGAGCCGTCAGGTGGAGAGGAGGGCGCGGGCCAGGGTCGCGCGGTCGGCGTCGCTGCGCATGACCGTTGGGAGAACCACCGCGCGCATGCGGAGCTCCTCGACCTGCGACGCGAGCGTGGCGTCCGCCTCGTCGAGAACGAACGTGTCGATCAAGCCCGCGTACATGCGCGCGACGCCCAGGGCGGTGGCCTCGTGGGCCAGCGAGGCGAGCATGCGGTCCGCCGGACCCTTCAGCGCCGCGCCGGCCACGATCGGGCTCACGGCAACCCGAGGGATGCCACGATCGGCAGCCGACTGGAACGCCTCACGAACGCCCCGGAGACCCAGGATCGGCTCCACGCTCACCACGGGGTTGGATGGAGCGATCACCAGCAGCTCCGCCGACTCCAGGGCGGCGAGCACCTGCTGCGTCGGGCGCGCGGCCACGATCCCGTCGAACCGGGCCGCCTGGACCTCCGGCTCCTGGCGCAAGCGCACGAAATAGTCCTGGAACTCGAGCTCGCCCGCATCGGTCTGCAGGATGGTGCGGACGCGGTCGTCGGTGGCCGGAAGGATGTGGCTGCGAACTCCCAGCGCATCCGCCATCGACTGCGTCGCATCGGTCAGGGAAACGCCGGCACCCAGCAGCTGTGTTCGCCTGACGTGCGTGGCCAGGTCGGCGTCGCCGACGCGGAACCAGGTCGGCTCGCCGTATCGGCCCAGCATCTCGAGCGCCGTCCAGGAGTCGCCGCGTAGGCCCCATCCGGTCTCCGGGTTGACGAGGCCTGCAAGGGTGTAGAGCACCGTGTCGACGTCCGGGCTGACCCGCAGCCCGTAGAGCTCGGTGTCGTCCGCGACGTTGACGACCACCGTCAGCTCGCCGGGAGCGAGGACCTGCTGGAAGCCGTGGGCGAGCTTCGCCCCACCGGTCCCGCCAGCCAGCAGGGTGACTCTCAATTCACGCCTCGAGCATGGGCACCACGTCGCGGATCAGCCGCTCCATGGTCTCCGTGTCGTAGGGATGCGGGAAGCCCACGACGAAATGCCGGAAGCCGATCCCCAGGTACGGACGCAGGATCTCTGCGATCTGCTCAGGCGTGCCCACTGGCTGGTCCTGCCACGGCCGGGCGCCACCGTTCCCCTCGAAGAGCTTCTCGAAGACGCGTTGCGCCTCCGCCGGGTCGTCGCGGATGACGCACACCCCGGTCCCCACGGTCCGCTCGATCTCCGCCTCGTTGCGCCCCACCTCCGCGCAGTGGCGGCGAAGGACCTCGTCCTTGTGCTTGACGTTGGCAAACCCACCCCCCACGTTGCAGGCGTCCGCGTACTTGGCAACGGTCCGCAGCGTGCGCTGCTCGCCCCCACCGCCAATCAGCAGGGGCAGCCGGCGTTGAACGGGCGGCGGCTCATTGCGGATGGAGTGGGTGGTGTAGAACTCCTCGCCGGACGGCTCCTCGCTGTCGAGCATGCCGCGCATGATTCGCGCCGCCTCATCGAGCCAGCGCAGCCGCTCCCCAGGTGAGTGTCCGAACTCGATCCCGAAGGCGCGATGCTCCGTCTCGAACCAGGCGCCCCCGATCCCCAGGATGGCGCGCCCCTTCGAGATGTGATCCAGGGTGGTCGCCATCTTCGCGACCAATGCCGTCCCAGGTCCACAGGTCGTCGTATCCGAGGCGGTCGGCCGTCACGGCAGCCTGGCGCAACGCCGGCCAATCGGTGTACTGGTTCCAGAGGAGTGCGCCGAGCTTGATCGGCTCAGCCATGCCGGATCACCTTCTCGACCCTTAGGCGGATGGTGAGGCGCTGCTGTCCGTTGAACTCATCCGGCTCGTCGCCGTAGCGGACCGCCAGGGCGCGGATGACCCCCAGCGCTCGCTCGCGGTCGTCGTCTAGCTCGACGCTCCCGTGCATCGCGATCCAGGTCAGCTCGTCCTCGAAGCAGAGGCTCGCCCGCGGATCGCGCCGCAGGTAGCGCGCCTTCGCGCGGCCCTCCTTGGTGTTCATCAGGATCGTGTCCGGGTGCTCCGGATCCAGGTCGAACCACATCACCGACTGGCTCGGGGCTCCCTGGTCGGTGAGCACCGCCAGGACCGGGTAGCGGAGCTTCTCGGTCAGCCACGCGCGCAGCTCAGCGGTCAGGACGCGTTCGATAGTGAGTGCAGGGTCAGTCATGTCTCGCATCGTAGACCGATGCCGCCGCTCGATAGACTTGCCCAATGAAGATCGGCTTCAAGACCTCGCAGACCGACGTTGACTGGCCAACCCTCCTGGCCACCTGGGAGGTCGGCGACGAGCTCACCGTCTTCGACTCGGCGTGGATCTTCGATCACTTCGTTGCGCTGGGTGAGGGAAGCGGAGGAAGCCACGAGGCGTTCGTGACCCTGGCCGCGCTCGCGGCTCGCACCCGCCGGCTCCAGCTTGGTCACCTGGTGCTCGGCAACACCTACCGACATCCGGCGCTGACCGCCAAGTCGGGAGCCACCATGGACCACGTCTCGGGAGGGCGCTTTGTGCTTGGGCTGGGCGCAGGATGGCACGAGGAGGAGCACGCCATGTACGGCATGCCGCTCCCGCCCATCGGCGAGCGGATCACGATGCTCGCCTCGGCGACCCGGCTCATCAAGGAGCTGTGGCGTTCTCCCGAGGGTGTGACTCTCGATGCGCCGCCGTACGCGTTCCGCGATGCGGTATGCAATCCTCCACCCCTCACGCCCGGCGGACCACCGATCTGGCTCGGGACGCAGGGTCTGCAACGCGGCCTCCGGATCGTCGCGGAGTTGGCCGACGGCTGGAACCAGACCGGCGATCCGGCAACCTTCGCCGAGAAGCGCAACGCGCTGCTCCGCCATTGCGAGGCAGTTGGTCGTGACCCCGGCCAGATTGAGATCAGCGCGCAGGCATTCATGCGCGGCGAGTACGCGACAACCCTGCAGGTTGCCTCGAGCTACCTCCGCCAGGGCGTTCATCACGTGATCCTGGTGATGCGCGCCGACGAGGGCCCGGAGGGCCTGCGGCGCCTTGCGCACGAGGTCGCGGAGCCCCTGCGCGAACAGTTCGGCTGAGCGTGGCCGCATCTGCGCCGAGGGCGGTGCTGCTGAGCATCGGTTCGGAGCTGCTCCTCGGGGAGACGCTCGACAGCAACGCGGCCTACCTTGGCCACGAGCTCGCGATGCTGGGCGTGGAGCTGCGGGCGGTCCACCAGCTGCCCGATGACCGCACGGTGATCGCGGAGGCGTTCGCAGCAGGCCTCGCGACACACGACCTGGTGTTCGCGACCGGTGGCCTCGGCCCAACCCATGACGACCTGACCCGCGAGGGTCTGGCGGACGCGC
>VBGQ01000001.1:0-8614 GCA_005882055.1 Chloroflexota bacterium | reverse complement strand
CAGCCGCTCGAGAATCCCATCGGCTCCGCGCCCGGATGGTGGGCTGAGCGCGACGGGCGCGTCGTGGCGCTGATGCCAGGTGTTCCCGCCGAGATGCAGCGGATGTGGCGCGAACAGGTCATCCCCCGACTAGAGCGGATGGGAGGGCTCCAACCGCTCGCCGTGCGCACGGTGAAGACCTTTGGCGTGGGCGAGTCAGCGGTCGCCCAGCGGCTCGGCGACCTCCTGGAGCTGCCGGGTGACGGGATCGAGGCGGGCATCTATGCCCGAGACGACGGCGTCCACGTGCGTTTCAGCACGTGGCTGGACGAGGCGCGCCTCCAGGAGCCGGTACGACGCGCGCTCACAGTCCTCGGCGACGAGGTGTACGGGACCGATGCGCAGACGCTCCCCGGCGTGGCGCTGGCGGCGCTGTACCGCGCCGGTGTGGCGACGCTGGCCAGCCTGGAGTCCGGGACCGATGGCGCCCTGCTGGCGATCCTGGCTGCTCACGAGCCTGCCGAAGAGGAGTCTCGCTTCATGGGTGGAACGCTGCTCGTCGAAGGCGGGTGGAGGTCGAGCGGCCGGGTGGCGGACGGCATTCTCGTCGCGCGGCTGGCATCGCCGGCGGCGCTCGGCCGGAGCCGGGTGCGTGTCAGCCTCGATGCGCCGGGGATCGGGTTCGAGGACCGCGAGGTGCGGATCCACGGGTCGGGCCAGCAGCGCCTGCGGCGCGCGGGGTTCGCGGCCCTGGACCTGGTGCGACGCGCCGCGGCCGAGACGACGGAGGAGGGGCGGGCCTGAGCCCGCCCCTCCTCGAGGGTTGATCGACTAATAGTCCGCGACTACGGACCGAAGTACGCGAACGCCTTGGTCATGAAGGTGGCCTTGTCGGCCGCCGTTCCGTACGCCTCCAGCGGGAAGGCGACGAAGATGACCTTGTAGGTGCCGGTATCGACATTCAGGCCATCGGTCGCGTTCGTGTCGTCGGTGAAGGCGCCGGTGGCCGGAGCGATGGGTGTGACCTGGTCCTCGAACGCAGCTCCAAGGATGCCGTGGTCGAGCGGGATCGCGCCGATCCCATCGGTCACTGGATTGCCCGTCACGCCGTGGACCGCAGCCGTGGCCTTGTCGTTCTGCGTCTCACTGCCATCCCAGTCGATGTGCAGGTAGTCATGAACGAACGCGGTCTGTCCGGCTTGCTGGTCCAGGATGTCCTGCCCACTCATGAGCAGCCGTCCACCAGCGTCCAGGAAGGTGGCGAGCTCACCCTCGTACGGGGTGATCGGTCCGGGATACGAGTTGCCGGTGAACCAGACCACGTTCTTGTACGCGGCCAGGAAGTCCGCCGGCAGGGTTCGATGCTTCTCGAGATCCCAGGTGTTGAACTCGACGCTCGCGCCGGTCAGCGCGGCCGAGTAGTAGGACTGGACGTCGGGGGCGTTGCCGTCCTCGTCGACCAGCAGGGTCGTCGCCGAAGCCGCAGTGGTGCTCACCGTGGCCGAGGCCGTGACTGTAGAACTGGCCACCGAGGTCGCCGTCACCGTGGTGGTGTCGACGAAGTTGTCAGCGGCGTTGTTGGGGATGTCGACGCCCACGCAGAAGTCGGCCGTGGCGCCCGCCGTGAGCGGGCCGACCGTCGCGCCAAGCGGCGTCGTGCAGTCAGCCTGGAACAGCTGGGTCGGGAAGGTCCCGCCCGACGTCGAGATGCTGTAGCTGTCGGTGTTGAAGCCCAGGTTCTGCAGGTGCAGTGGATAGGTGACGCTGGTGCCGTTGCGGTTCTGCTGGTCCTGCGCAGCAGGCGTCAGGCTCACCGCGTAGGGCGGGGCGATGTTCGTTGTGGTCGGGCTACCGGTCGTCCCGGGCCCTTCAGCGGAGGTGACGGTGATTCCGTCGTTGGTGATCGAGAAGATCTTCTTCTTCAGGGCCGAGGCGATGCTGACCCTGAAATGCAGGTCGATGCTGCCGCCCGTGGGCACCGTTTGGCCGGTCCAGCGGACCTTGCCTGCGACCAGTGCACCGCCCTCGCCCGCCGACACGAAGGTCGTGTTGGCCGGCACCGGGTCGGTCACCGTCACGCCCGTGGCATCGGCGGTGCCGATGTTGCGCAGGGTGATGGTGTAGTCCAGGTTGCTGCTCGGTCCCACCGGCACCCCGGCGTCCACCTTGGACACCACCAACGCCGGAACGACTTGGTTGTTCGTGATCCGGAAGGCGCCGCGGCCGTGCGTGCCGGCCAGCAGTGAGCCATGCGACGCATCCAGATCGAGCTGATCGACAGCCACGATCGGGAAGTCGGTGCCCAGCGCGCTCCAGTGCACGCCACCGTCATAGCTCACGAAGGGGCCGACATCGGTCCCCGCGTAGAGGGTATTGGGGAAGGATGGGTCGAGCAGCAGCGAGTTGACCGGGCTATCCGGCAGGTTGCCGCTGATGTTCGCCCAGTGCTGGCCGCCATCGGTCGTCTTGAAGACGTGTCCGGGCCGCGACGGGGTCGCCGCGTTGAACCCGTTGTAGCCGACGTAGGCGATCCGGTAATTGCTGCGATCAACGGCGATCGCTGCGACGGGTCGCTTCGGCAGGCCGCCCTGGTCGAGCCGCTCCCAGGTGGGGTTGGCCGCGGAGACGCCATTCGGGCTGATCCACAGCAAGCCGTCGAGGGTTCCAACGTAGACCGCCTGACCGCCTCCAACGCCGATGGCACTGAGCGCGCAGGTCCGTGCGCCGTTGGGCGCGGTGCCCGTGCACCCGGTGGTGAGGTCGGGACTGATCGTCTTCCAGGTCACTGCGGGAGCGGATGGCGCCTTGGCGTTGTCGGTCCGATAGAGCCGGTAGGTGCCCAGGAAGAGCTGGTTGGGGTTGAGCTGGTTCATGACCCACGGGACGTAGAACTCTGAACGGTCGTTCAGGTTGAGCCCCGTGCGTATGTACTGGTTGCTGAAGAAGGCGGCTCCACCGTTGGTGTACCGATACGGCGAGATGCCGAAGTAGGTCCCGTAGACGAAGTTGGCGTCCGTCGGGTCCACCAGCACCTGGCCGCCGTCACCGGAGGCAACGTCAAACCAACTGTTGCTGGCGACGGACTTGCGGACCGTCCCGTTGTCCTGGGTCCCGCCCCAGAATCGGGCCGGCACGGTCGGCACGTTTGCGATGCTGTCGAATTGGCTGATCTGGAGTCCCGTGCGATGGAGGACCCCCGCGGTGTAGGTGTCGACGGTCCCGTTGAGGTTCTGCCAGGTGACCGCATCGAGCGGATCGGCAGGCCCCGGCCGGCCGCCGCGGTCCTCGCTGTACCAGACCCCGCCGTCAGAGCCCACGAGCACATGGGCGGGATTGCTTGGATCGAAAGCGAGCGCGTGGAAGTCCGGATGCTGATCCCAGCCCAGGTTCTTCCAGGTCTGACCGCCATCATCGGACCGGAAGACGCCTCCCGAGCCGATGCCGTAGTTGAACTGCCCGGCGGCATACACGATGTCCGTATTGGTCGGATCGACTTCGATCACGTTGTCGTAGAAGCACTGCTGCCCGCAGTAATCGAGCACGCTGTCATCGGAGCCCGTGGCGCCGGTGACCGGCAGCTGATGCCAGCTGGCGGCATTGTCATCAGAGCGCCACAGCAGCGAGGGCCGGTGCGCGCCCGTGGTCTGATCGCGATAGTCAGACCCCACGTACAGGACCACCGGCTGACCCTCGGGATGCGAGATGCCAATGGACCAGCGCGTCTGGTTCTCGGATCCATCTCGAGGTCGGTGGCGCCGAGCGTCGTCTTTCGCTCGAAGATCAGGTTCCAGGTCGCCGCGCCGTCCGTGGACTCCCAGATGCCGAACTTGGAGTGCAGCGCGGGCGAGGTGCGGCGCGCGCCGCCCCGACCGCGCAGGACCGCGGCGTACAGGTGGTTGGCGTCGTTCGGATCCACGACCAGGCGCGAGATCGATACGCTCTCGAAGTAGTCGCCCGAGACGTGCGACCAGGTCTGGCCGCCATCGGTGCTCTTGAGGATGCCGTTGCCGAAGTAGCTGTCTCCGGAGAGAGCCCCTTCACCGGTGCCGGCATACACGATCGCGTCATTCGATGGCGCGATCGCCAGGGCGCCCATTGCGAGCGAGGGCTGGTCGTCTGTCTTGGGCGTCCAGGTCCCGGTGGTCGGGTCGTAGAGCCAGATCCCGCCTTGGGCAGCGCCCAGGATGAACTGGCCGGTGCTGGGCCGGATGGCGAGCGCACCAATGCGACCGCTCATTGCGCCGAAGCGCTGGCCGTTCGGATCGGGGCTGCGCAGGCCCTGCACGATGGGGTTCGGGCCGAGCCCGGTCCAGGCGCCGGTGAAGGTGTTTGGCCCGGCGGCCGGAATCCCCTGCTTGCGGATCACCTGGGCCTGGTGGGCCGCCGCGGATCGAAGCTGGCCGGCCTCGGAGATCGTCAATGGTCGATCCCCCGCCAGGCGCTTGCTGATGAACTCCGTGTCGAGTGCGAGGAGCTCCTCTTCCGCCTCCTCGTCCTGCTTGAGCGGCTGGGCGTGAGGAGCGATGGTGGGCGTGTCGTCCGGAGCGGACGCCAGAACCGCGGTGCTCGTGGGTCGTTGAGCCGTGGTGGCGCCGACCAGGGACTGTGGAATGAGCAGGATGGCCGTGACCACGGCCAGGATTCGCCACGAACGGGCGTGGGCGTGCCTGCCTTCGGGCATCGTTACCTCCGAGTGCGCGGGTTTGAGCAAAAAGCGCTCAGGTAGCCTGGGCCGGGTGCAGCAGCGACCCAACGGCGGAAGCCGATCGCGTTCCCTCCCCAAAATTCGGTGGGCTCGGACCTCAAAAGGTCAAGCCATGTGCTCGGGAGGACCGATACAGCCTACGCGCCGAGCCGCGTCACTCGCAAGGCGAGGCACCCTCCAGCGTTGCTCCGGATCAACGCTGCCTCACCAGCGGCCGATGATGCGCACCGCCGCGGGCTCGAGCTCGATCTCCCATCGATCCCGGGCGCCGATCACGTCGCCGTCCGCCTGCAGGGGAATCGGGCGCTCGTCGAGGGATACGACGCTGACCCTGCCCGCCGTCGTGCCGCGTGCCTTGGGGCGCACGCGCAAGAACCAGCGAGCTGCTTCCATGGCCAGCTGTGGCGCGGGGCCCGGGTAGACGCGCAGCATCAGGCGGCCGGCGTCGGGACGAGCGCCGGGGTTCACGAGCATGCCCCGGCCGTAGAACGGGGTGGTGCCAACCACCAGCAGGTGCATGGGGCCGTCATGAACGGCCGTCCCGTCGGCCTCGACGCGTACCTCGTGCCTCCGCGTCAGCTCGTCACGTGACTCGAGGACGGCATCCAGCCAGCCTCGCAGCCGTCGCGCCCCTCCCTCCGCGTAGCGTTGGGCGACCACGGCATCCCAGCCCGCCCCCGCGAAGAGCGCGAGCCGGTCGCCAACGCGAACCAGGTCGACGGGGCGGTCCTCCCCGCTAGCCAGGAGTGCCGCCATCTCATGCGGGTCGCGCGGCAGGCCAAGCAGGTGCGACGCCGCGTTCCCAAATCCCGCAGGGATATAGCCAAGGACCGTATCGCGACCCGCAGCCGCGTTGAGAGCGATCCCCAACGAGCCGTCACCGCCCGCGACCACGACCGTCCGGTATGGCCCGATGCGAGCGTCCATCCAGTCGCGCAGCTCCGCCTGATCGCGCGTGGCGACGGTGTGCACGTCCGCGTTGAGCGCGCGCTGGGCGAGCTCAATGGCGCGTCGCGCGCGGGGCGTGCGTGCGCTGCCCGCCGCCTCGTTGACGAAGATCGCGGCGGGCTCGCGCGCCACTAGGTCGCCCTAGGGGAGATGCGAGAGCGCCTCCTGGGCGAGCTTGGGATCGTTGGTTGTGATGAAGAAGACCAGGTCCGCGGTGCCATACAGGTAGATCGTCGACTTGGTGTCGGGATCCTGCGCCTGCTGCACGTTCTTGCCACCGACGTTCGCCGAGGTCCAGGTGGTGTTGGTGCCGCTGCTGCTCATCGACGTCTTGAATTCGTCGATCAGCCGGCTGTTGTCCACTCCTTGAACGCGGAAGGCGAAGATCGCACTGCCGCTCGTGTCGCTGGCGACGAAGCCGAATGCCGCAGACACGTCGTCGAGCGACTTGCCGACGCTGCTCAGCCAGGCCTTGAGCTCATCATTGGAGCTGGATGAGTTCACGAAGTCGCTGCCCTTGTAGGACGCCTTGGTGACCTTCATGCCCCCAAGGGTGTCGGGCAGCAGCGCCTCGAGCTCCTTGGCGTTGCTCGGGAGGGCGAAGGACGGCAATGCCGTGCTGGCGCTCGCCTGGATGGTCGGGGTCGGGGAGGGCGTTGGGGAGGGAGTCGGGGTCGATGCGCCGCTGTTGCTGGCGCAGGCGGCGAGGACCACCGTCAGCAGGCCGGCGAACGCGGATGCTCGGAAGCGGTTCATTGGGGCTATCTCCGGTGCTTGTGGAGGACCCGCGGCGCGGGCAGCCGCGGAAGCATACCGGCCAGCAGACAGGCGCGCTAGTGGAGGAACGGGCTCCTTTGCCGCCTCAGGAAACGGCCGTCGCCGGCCTGCCCCAACCATTCCTCGCCATCGACCACGATCTTGCCGCGGCTGAGCACCAGATCGGCCGCGCCGGTCACCGAGCGACCCTCGTAGCACGAGTAGTCGACCGCCATGTGATGGGTGCTCGCCGAGATGGTGTGCGTCCGCTTGGGGTCATAGACCACGAGGTCGGCATCGGCTCCCACCGCCACCACACCTTTCTGCGGCAGGCCGAACAGCTTCGCCGGCGCCGTGGAGATCAGCTCCACCCATCGGTTCGGGGTGATGCGTCCACCGACGACCCCGCCGTCGTGCAGGAGGTCGACCCGGTTCTCGACCCCGGGAAGGCCGTTGGGGATCTTGCGGAAGTCGTCCTTGCCGAGCTCCTTCTGGCCGTGGAAGTCGAACGGGCAGTGGTCGGTCGAGACGACCTGCAGGTCGTCGTGGACGAGCCCGCGCCACAGCTCCTCCTGGTGGTCCGCGGGCCGCAGCGGCGGCGAGCAGACGAACTTGGAGCCCTCGAAGCCGTTGCCCATGTCGTCGAGCGAGAGGAACAGGTACTGCGGGCACGTCTCCGCGAAGGCTGGCAGGCCCTCGTCACGAGCTCGCCGCACCTCGTCGAGGGCTTCGGCGGCGGAGAGGTGAACGATGTACACCGGCGCGCCCGCCACCTCGGCCAGGCGGATCACCCGGTTGGTGGCCTCGCCCTCGAAGACCGGCGAGCGGCTGGTGCCATGGAAGTACGGATCGGTGTTGCCGGCCGCGAAGTTCTGCCCCGCCACGACGTCGATGGCGAGGCCATTCTCCGCATGCATCATGATCAGCCCGCCGTTCTTGGCGGTCTGCTGCATCGCCCGGAAGACGGCGCCATCGTCGCTGAAGAAGACGCCTGGGTAGGCCGTGAACAGCTTGAAGGTGGTGACGCCTTCATCCACGAGCTGGTCCATCTCCGAGAGCACATCGTCGCGGACGTCGCTGATGATCAGGTGGAACCCGTAGTCGATGCAGGCCTTGCCATCGGCCTTCTCGTGCCAGGCGTCGAGGCCCTGGCGCAGCGAGCCGCCACGCGGCTGCACCGCGAAGTCGATGATGGTCGTAGTCCCCCCGAAGGCCGCCGCGCGGGTGCCCGTCTCGAAGGTGTCCTTCGCGAACGTGCCGCCGAACGGCAGCTCCATGTGCGTGTGCACGTCGATGGCACCCGGGATCAGCCACTTGCCGGAAGCGTCGACGGTGCGGTCCGCGGTGGCGTCGAGGTTCTCGCCGATCAGCGCGATCCGTTCGCCATCCACCAGGACGTCGGCGCGGGTCGTGGCATCGGCGTTGACGATGGTCGCGCCCTTGATCAACGTGCGCATCCGTCTCCTCTCATCCGGTTCCGGTCTTGTGCATCCAGGGCGTGTAGGTCAGGCCCACCAACAGGCCATCGGGGCTCAGCAGGCGAGCAACCGTCTGGCCCCAGGGCTCTTCCGTGGCCTCCTTCAGAAGCCGATGACCACCCTCCGTCATCTCAGCGGCCGCCGGCGCGACGGCGTCGGCGGACTCGAGGTCGAACTCGAGCCATGCACACGGCGCCGGGATGTCGTCCGGCCAGGTATCGGTCCCAAAGCAGGATTCGGCGGCCTGCGCCAGCGGCCACAGTGCGAAGGCGTTCACGCCGCCGAGATCATCGTTCCCGAAATAGTCCGTCGAGATCTCCTCGAGCGCGATGCCCAGGCCTTCGCCGTAGAAGGCACGGCTGGCAGCGACATCACGAACGATGGGCCCAAAGCCCGCCACGAACGCGATCTTCATGTCGTCTCCTCGCGAGGTCAGGCGGTGGCCGCGAGGCCCGCCGAGGCGGGAATGATCTCGCGACCGTAGCGCTCGAGCTGGTCTTCCTCGTCGCCGTTCATCAGGTAGATGTTGAACTGGTCGACACCGGCGGCGGCAAGCTCCTGGAGCTTCTCGATGTGCTCGGCCGCCTCCCCGAGCACGCAGAAGCGGTCGGTCACCTCCTCTCCAACGAACGCCGCGTTGGTCGAGCCCACCTCAGCGTGGTGGTGGTAGTCATACCCGGTCCGATCCCTGATGTAGCCGGTCAGCGCAGGCGGCAGCTGCTCGGGTGGGTACCTGTTCACGAGGTCG
>VBGQ01000054.1 GCA_005882055.1 Chloroflexota bacterium | reverse complement strand
GGCGCGATACGTGGCGCCGATGCCCGCCAGGTGATGCTCGAGGTCCATGGCCTGCCCGATCTCGTCCGGCGTAAGCCACTCGCCGACCCCCGGATCGGCGAGCAGCGCGTCGCGGAAGGTCGGTTCACCGTCGCGAGCGGCGATCGCCGCGCGCTGGATGAGGCGGTAGGCCGCCTGTCGGTCCGCACCGCGCTCGACCATGGCCAGCAGCAGCGCCTCTGAGTAGATCATGCCGCCGCTCAGGTCGAGGTTGGCCAGCATCCGCTCGGCGTCGACCTCGAGGCCATCGAGCACGTCGCCCAAGGTTCGCGTGGCATAGGCCGCGACACCCAACGCGCGCTCGAAGATGAACCGCTCGGCGGAGCTGTGGCTGATGTCCCGCTCATGCCAGAGCGCAATGTCCTCAAGCGCCACGAGGGCATCCGCGCGCAACAGGCGGGCCATGCCGGTGACCCGCTCGGCGAGCACCGGGTTGCGCTTGTGCGGCATCGCCGAGGATCCCTGCTGGCCCGCCGCGAACGGTTCGAAGGCCTCGCTCACCTCGCTGCGCTGCAGGTGCCGGACCTCGGTCGCCACGCGCTCCAGGGTCCCGCCCAGGATCGCCAGGACGCAGACCAGCTCGGCGTGGCGATCGCGGCTGACGACCTGCGTCGCGGCAGGATCGGCGCTGAGCCCCAGCCCCTGCATGACCGCGGCCTCGACCTGCGCGGAGACGTTGGCATGGGTGCCCACCGCCCCTGAGACCTTGCCCACGGCGATGACGTCGGCGGCTCGAGACAGCCGCTCCACATCGCGCCGCAGCTCCGCGTACCAGCCCGCGGCCTTGAATCCAAACGTGATCGGCTCGGCGTGCATGCCGTGGCTGCGCCCGACCATCGGCGCCGATCGGTACTGCAGCGCCAGCCGGCCGACGATCTCGATCAATCGCGCGAGCTCGGTGACCACCACCGCCGTCCCGTCGCGCAGCTGAACCGCGGTAGCGGTGTCCAGGACGTCGGAGCTGGTGAGCCCAAAGTGCAGCCAGCGCCCCTCCGGCCCCAGCCGCTCGGTTACCGAGCGCAGGAAGGCGATGACGTCATGCTGGCTCTCGCGCTCGATCTCATGCGCGCGCGCGGGATCCACGTCCGCACTCCCCAGGGAGGTCTTGATCCGCTCCCAATCGCCGTCGGGGACGATGCCCGCCGCGTTCAGCGCCTCGGTCGCCAGCAGCTCGATGCGCAACCACAGCTCGAGCTTGCGTCGCTCACTGAAGACCTCGCGCATCTCCGGCAATGCGTAGCGATCGATCATCGGGCGATCGTCAGCTCCCCGAGCCCTGGCTCGCCGGATCTGCGCGTGGATCGATGCGGGCCTCTGCCCGGGTCGCCTGCTCGGTCCGGAATCCGTCGACACGCGCGGCGATCGCCGGGTCGGCGAGCGCCAGGATCCGGGCAGCCAGGTGCCCAGCGTTCTTCGCGCCCGCGGAACCGATGGCGACCGCCGCCACCGGGACGCCCGGAGGCATCTGCACCACCGAGTAGAGGGCATCTGCGCCGCCCAGCGCACCGCCGTCGAGCGGTACCCCGATCACCGGCCGGCTGGTGAGACTGGCCATCACGCCGGGCAGGTGGGCCGCGAGGCCGGCCGCTGCGATGAAGATACTCACGCCCGCACGCTCTGCTTCGCCCACGTAGCGCGCGAGCGCCTCAGGTTGGCGATGCGCGCTGATTACGCTGGCCTCCCACGCCACGCCGTACGAATCGAGCACGCCGAAGCAGCCACTCAGGGTGGGGAGGTCGGATCGAGAGCCGCAGACGACCGCGACCTTCGGAGCGGGGGTCATGCGCGGTAAGGATAGCCAAGCCCGGCCAGCCGCCTAAGCCTAGGATGGCGCCGAATCGGCCCCCGCACGCCCAGCGAGCTCGGCCGCCAACGAGGAGGAGTCGCGCCGTGAGCCAGCCTGGCCATCGGCCCCGGTCAAGTCGGCCGCCGAGCCATCACCCGGTCAACAAGGTCATGTACGACGAGGCGCCCATGGGCGCCAGGATCGCCGATGTCGTCACCAGCTTCATGGGCAGCTGGCGCTTCATCATCCTGCAGACAGTCATCGTCATTCTCTGGATCAGCGGGAACGTCTACCTGCTCTTCCACTACGACCCGTACCCGTTCATCCTGCTGAACCTCGCCTTCTCCACCCAGGCCGCGTATGCCGCGCCCCTGATCCTGTTGGCGGGCAATCGGTCCGCGCAGCGCGACCGCCTGACCCTGGAGCACGCCGCCAAGGAGGCGGACGTAGAGGAGAAGCAGAACGTGGACCTGCTGCGCGGCAATCGCGAGATCCTGCAGCACGTGCAGGCGCTCGAGGAGCGGATCCTGCAGCTCGAGCAGCGGATCGTGTCCGGCCTGACGCCTCCGGCTTCTTAGACCGATTCGGACTGGTCCGCCAGCTCGCGCTCGGCGATGTCCGACCGATATTGGCCGCCGACCAGCTCGCAGGCCGCGACCCCCCGATATGCCGCCTCCCGCGCAGCCACCAAGTCGCTCCCACGGCCCACGAAGGTGACGACCCGCCCTCCGCTCGTCTCGTAGCCGCTGGGGGTCCGCTGTGTGGCCGCATGGAAGACGAGCAGCTCGCCGTCGTCGGCCGATGACGACGGCTCCGCACCGTCCAGCGAGCGGGCCGTGACCGGCGCGTCCGGGTAGCCCTCGGATGCGACGACCACGCCCACCGCGGTACCCCGGCGAGTCCCGAGCGAGCCCTCCATAGCACCGCGATCGCCGGTCGCAACCCCGAGCAGGGCAGCGGCGAGATCGCCCTCGAGCATCGGCAGCACGACCTGGGCCTCCGGGTCCCCGAAGCGAGCATTGAACTCGAGCACCATCGGTCCCTGGTCCTCGGTCAGGATCAGCCCCGCGTAGAGCACGCCGCGATAGCCAACGGCGTCGCGTGCCATGAGCCAGGCGACCGGCTCGAAGACGCTGGCGGTCACCGCGTCGAGCGCCTCTGCACCGAACCACGGCACCGGGGCGTAGGCGCCCATCCCGCCGGTGTTCGGCCCGAGGTCGCCATCCCCCAGCCGCTTGTAGTCGCAGGCCGCCGCCAGGGGCACAACCATCGGGCCGCTCACCAGGGCGAACGCAGAGACTTCGCGGCCGGTGAGCCGTTCCTCGAGCAGGATCTGCCCACCATCAGGCCCCGCCATCAGGGAGCGGATGGCTTCGTGGGTCGCGTCGAGGGAATCGGGCACAGCGACGCCCTTGCCCCCGGCGAGCCCGTCGGCCTTGACCACCAGGCGCCGGCCCGCGGCGTCCTCCGCGGTCGCGTGGGCGATCGCGGCGTCGAGGTCGGTGAAGGCGCGCGCCTGCGCGGTCGGCACGCCGGCTCGCCGCATCTGGCGCTTGGCATAGGCCTTCGACGACTCGAGGCGCGCCGCCTCGCGCGTTGGTCCGAAGACGTTGATGCCCGCCTGGTCGAGCGCGTCGGAGACGCCGGCGGCGAGGGGCGCCTCCGGACCGACGACGACCACGTCGTATCGCTCGCGCGAGGCGTGTCGCGCAACCGCGGACGGGTCCAGGGGATCGAGATCGGCCACCGTCTCTGCGACCGCCGGCGTGCCCCCATTCCCCGGCGCGATGCGCACCCGGGCCACGCGCTCGTCGCGGGAGAGCCGCCAGGCGAGGGCGTGCTCGCGCCCGCCGCCGCCCAGGACCAGGATCTCGAGCCCGCTCACTCCCTACGGGGAGGCGCTGGGCTGCGCGGAGCCGCTGGGTGATGGCGCCGGCGTCCCCACCAGCTTCTGAAGCGCCTCGATCACCGTCGCCAGCTCGTTGATCTTGGCCTGGTAGGTTCCAAGGTCGCCGGCCTTCAACGCAGCCTGCGCGTCGGCGTAGAGCTGCTGGGCGCGCGCCACCAGGTCCGGTGCGTTGGAGGGCAGACCCCCGCCGCCGCCTCCTCCGCCTCCTCCTCCTTCGGGCGGCGGGGCGCTCGTCTCGCCCAGGATCTGCGAGAGCGCCTGGTCGACGGTATCGGCGAACGCGATGCGCGTCTGGGACGCGAGGATCACCCGTTTGAACTCCGGGAACGCCGACGCGGTCGAACGCAGGAAGATCGGCTCGACGTACAGGATCGAGTCGCCCATCGGCAGGACCAGCAGGTTGCCACGTACGACGCTCGAGCCGGCCTGCGACCAGAGGGTGAACTGCGCCGAGATGGTGCTGTCCTGGTTGATCCGCGATTGGATCTGGGTTGGTCCGTTGGTCGTGCTCTCGGTCGGGAAGCGGTAGGCGATGCGCTGCCCGTAGACGCCCGGATCCATGCGTGCCGCCACCCAGGCGGTCATGTTCGGGCGGTTGGCGAGGACCAGCGGCTGGATCAGGGCGAACTCCGGCTTGCTCTCTCCGGGCAGCTTCATGATCACGTAGTACGGCTCGACGACCGACGAGTCTCCGTTGACATCGGTCTGCTGGGAGGCGAATGCCCACCGGTCGTTCTGCCCGTACAGCGTGTCGGCGCCGTTGGTGTCAGCCGCCACGTGGTAGAGCAGGTACTGCTCGTTCTGCGCGGTGAACAGGTCCTCCGGGTAGCGGAGATGGGCCGTCAGGTCTGCGCTCATCGCCGAGAGCGGCTGGAAGAGCTGGGGGAAGATGCGCGCCCAGGCATTGATGATGGGGTCCTTGGGATCGGCGATGTAGAACCGTACCGATCCGTCGTAGGCGTCGATCACGACCTTGACGCTGTTGCGCACGTAGTTCATGCCGGTGAACAGGTCGCCAGCCAGCGGCTGCGCATCCGGGTAGCGGTCGGAGGTCGTGTACGCGTCCCAGATCCACAGCAGCCGGCCCTCGGCGCTGACCAGGTACGGGTCGCGGTCATAGGTGAGGAACGGCGCGATCGCCTTCACGCGCTCCTCCAGGGAGCGGCGGAAGAGGATCTGCGAGGAATCGGTCAGCTGGTTGCTGATCAGCAGGTTCAGGTCGCCGAATCGCAGGGCGAAGAGCAGGCGGTTGAAGAAGCCACCGATGCCGACGGCGGTCGATCCCTTCCAGCTGGTGGTGGCGGGCGGGTTGCCGCCGACGGGGTAGTCGAACTCGCTGGTCTGGGTGCCGACGATGACGTAGGTGCTCGAGCCCTCGCCGAAGTAGATCCGCGGCTGGCCAACCGGTAGCTCAGAGGACTGGTTGATGCCGCCGACCAGGTAGTCCGGCGCCCCTTCGGTGGTGACCGCGTTGACGGGGACCGCCGTGATTCCGTAGCCGTGGGTGTAGACCAGGTGCTCGTTGGTCCAGGTCTGCGCCGCGCTCACCAGCTTGTCCGTGTCCAGCTCGCGGCCTGCCAGCATGATCTGGCGCTCCTTGCCGCTGATCAGGTAGCGGTCGATGTCCACGTCCCGGAAGGCGTAGTACTGGTAGACCTGCTGCTGCTGGCCGAGCGTGTCGAGCAGCGGGCGGTAGTCCCACAGGCGCAGGTTCTCGAGCGTCGCCGAGTTGTC
>VBGQ01000053.1 GCA_005882055.1 Chloroflexota bacterium | reverse complement strand
GTGAGGCGCCCGCTCGCCTGCTCGATGATCTTGAGGTTGGTCCGCGTCTCGCCAGGCGTGCGGATGAACCTTGACTGGACACCCAGGGACTCGAGGTAGCGCTCGATAGGGGTGGCCTGATCCTCGCCCGCAAGCCCGAGAGCGATGACCGGCGCACCGATCCGCGCCACGCCGCGAGCGACGTTGATCCCCTTGCCCCCAAAGCTTGCCCGCGTATCGGCGGTGCGGGTGGTGGTGCCCGGCACCAGCGCCTCGACCCAGACCGTGCGGTCAATCGCGGGGTTGAGGGTGACGGTGACGACGCGCTGCATCAAGCGATCGCCTGGCGACCCTCGGCGGCGATTCGTACGTCGAGGCCGGCGGAGCGCAGCGCCTCGACCTCGGACGGCGCCGCCGCCTCGTCGGTGATGAGCAGGTCCACCTCGTCGAGGCGTGCGACGTGGGCGAAGGTCGCGAACCCCAGCTTGCTGCTGTCGGCCACGACGACGGCCATTCGGCCGGCGCGAATCATCCTCGTCTTGGTGGCGGCCTCCTCCCAGGTGGGGGTCGTGAAGCCCGCGGTCGAGGAGACGCCGTTCATGCCGATGAACGCGACGTCCACGTGCATCTGCTCGATCGAGCGTTCGGCGATGGGCCCGACGAGAGCGAGCGTCGACTCCTTGACCGATCCACCCGTCAGGATCAGCCGAGGGTGATTGGCGAGCTCAACAGCGATCGGAACCGAGTTCGAGGCGATCGTGATGTCGGTGCGCGAGCGGAGGATGCGCGCGAGCTCGAGCGTCGTCGTTCCCCCGTCCAGGAACACGGTGTGGCCCGCTTCCAGGAGCCCAGCTGCGACCCGTGCGATCGCGCGCTTCTGTGCGCGGTTTTCTGTTTCCTTCTGGCCGAACGAGGGCTCGAACCTGCTGGGCGGCAAGACTCCGCCGTGGGTGCGCTCCACCGCCCCGTTCTCGGAAAGAAGCTGGAGATCCCGGCGGATCGTGGATTCCGAGACGCCGAACCGAGTTGCGAGCTCTCCGACCTGGGCCCGGTCGTCGGACTCCAGGATGTCGATGATCTTTCGCCGCCGCTCGCCCACGAGCACCGGAGATCCGCTCCTTCCCAGCGCACTGTCGCGTGCACATCTATGCGCATATCTGCGCGAACGTGCGCACTATGGACCGCGCCGGGTGCCGCCGTCAAGATGCCCGCGAGACGACGCCTAGACGGATTGGATCTGCGTGTCGAGCTGGCGGTCGAGGATCGAGGAGAGCCGCGAGACCTGTGCGGCCAGGGCATCGCTGGGCGGGGATCCCGCGTCGCGGAACCAGGAGATGCGCGCGGCGCCGCCGTCGAGCTCCCAGGTGCCGCGCACCTGGCCCCCGAGCAGCACGACGGGCGCGATCCAGCCGCTCTGCTTGCTCACTGCCGACCGGCGACCTGGGGGGACGACGTGCGGGTCGTCCGTCCCCGGACCCATCACATACTGATCGAAGCCCGGCAGGAGGCGCACCTCGTGGCTGGGACGGGTCGCGGCCAGCTCATCCACGTCATCCGCACGCATCAGGGCTGGGTCCCCATCCACCTGGACCTGGACCAGTCGTTTGCCCAGCGCGCTGAACCATGCCCGCTGCTGTCGCACGGTGATGCGTCCGCGAGCCATGAAGTTGCGGAAGTTCTCGACGGTGGCCGGACCATACGCCCCGAAGTAGGCGGCGATGGCGGCCGGCGCAGCGTCGTCAGGATCGGGAACGCCGGCCCACCGTGCGCTCGCCTGGTCCGGCCGCATGAAGGTGACCCGCGAGCCGCGCATCGGTCCAAAGCACAGGTCACCCTGCCAGGCGAGGGGCTTGAGCACGGTCCCCCATCCGGAACGAAGCGCCTCGCCCACGTGCCCGAGCCCCGGGTGGCTGGTCACCGCAGCAACCAGCTCCTCGCGGCCGAGGACCGCGCCGTCCAGTGCCTCGCGCACGACCGCGCGCAGGATCTCGATCTCCTTGGGGCCGAGCCCGAACCAGCGCACCCAGCTGGGTCGCTCCCAGGATCGCCCAGCCGCCAATAACGACAGGAAGGTTCCGCCCTCCTCGGGGGTGAGCAGGTGCAGGGTGCCGCGCATCGCCCACGTCTTGATGAGGCGGCCGTCGGAGAGCGCTCGACCGACGTCGACGGGCGACGAAGCTGCGCGGCGGACGCGAATGGCCAGGTCGGCGGACGAGGCGACCTGCGCCTGCACGCCACACAGCCGGCGCACGACGTCTGGGACCGATTGGCGCGTGACCGGATCGAGCAGCTGCCGATGCAGGCGCCAGGCGAGGGCCTGCGGCCAGCTGACCTTCAGCGTCATGGCCTGATGTCGACGGGCTCCAGCACGCAGACCGGAATCTGCCGGGTGGTCTTGGCCTGGTAGCGGGCGTAATCGGGCCAGGTGTCGACCGCGCGCTCCCACCACAGCGCCTTTCGTCACCGGTCGCCTCGCGCGCCTGGTAGTCGCGCTTCATCGGTCCATCCTGGAGCTCGACGTGGGGATGCGCCTTCAGGTTGTAGTACCAGACCGGATGCCTGGGCGCGCCACCCAGCGAGGCCACGACGGCGTAGCTCCCCTCGTGCTCGACGCGCATCAGGGCCGTCTTGCGCAGCCGGCCGGTCTTGGCCCCGACCGAGGTGAGCACGATGATCGGTCGTCCGCGGAGGTCGCCTGCCTCCGCACCGTTGCTCGCCTCGTATCGCTCTGCCTGCCGACGCGCCCAGCTTGCCGTGCTGGGTGCGTAGTCGCCGCTCAGTGGCATCGGCTCATTCTCCCGGTCCCTCGCGCTCGAGGTCCCCTAGCCGCTCTCGAACGAGCGCCGCGAGGAGGTCGTCGGGTATCGGTACAGCCGGAGTGAAATGCAGACTGCCCTTGGTGCGCTGAAATCCCTTCAGCGCCTCTGAGTGGGAACGCAGGAAGCGATCAGTCAATGGGTAGATGCTGCAATGGGCCTTCCAGCCCGCGAACCACACGACCGCGCGGTCGCCGACCTTGAACGCCGGCATCCCATAGCTGATCGTCTCCTCTGCATTCGGCAGAAGGCTTCGAACCTGCTTGCGAACGCGATTGAGCGCGGTGCGCTGGTCCTCGGGTAGCCGGTTCAGATAGGCGTCGATGCGCGAGGTTTCAGCCATGGGAAGACCTGGTGTGTAATCCTCCCGCGGTGAGACTCCTCCGCAGTCTTATCGAAGCCGCGTTCGCCCGGCTGGCGCGGGTGGGCGCGAGTCCTGACGACGACGTGGACACGCGCCAGCGCAAGGCGCTCCTCGTCTTCATCTCCGTGCTCATTCTCCCGATCTCCGTAATCTGGGGGTCCCTGTATCTGGCCTTCGGATCGCCGGTCGGCTACGTACCGTTCGTCTACTTCGCGATCCTGCTCGGCGCCATCGCCATCTTCGCTCGCACGGGGGATCTCGCGTTCCTGTTGCGCGTCAACCTCGTCGACATCCTCCTGGCGCCGACCCTATCCATGATTCCGCTGGGTGGTTTCCTGGGGGCCGGCGGGGTGGGCGTGTGGGGCATCCTGGCTCCCCTGGGAGCCCTCGTCTTTGCGGGCACGCGCTCGGGAATCCGGTGGTACGTCGCGCTCGTGGCCGTCTTCGTCGCGTCGGGCATCGCGGGAGGCCTGGTTGGCCCGCTGACCTCGGTGCCGACCTGGTTCACCGGCGTCATGCTCGGAATGAACATCACGGTCGGTGGCACCCTCGTCTTCACGCTCCTTGCCGTCTTTGCGAGGCAGAGAGAAGACGCGCTGAGGGAGCTTCGCATCGAGCAGGTCAAGGCCGAGAACCTGCTCCTGAACATCCTTCCGCGCCCAATCGCCGAGAAGCTCAAGGACGAGGCCCAGACGATCGCGGACCAATTCAGCGCCGCGTCGATCCTGTTTGCGGACGTCGTCGACTTCACGCCTCGCGCCGAGCATCTGCGGCCCGACGAGGTGGTGGGCATGCTCGACCAGCTGTTCGGCTACTTCGACACGCTCGCGGAGAAGTACCGGCTGGAGAAGATCAAGACTATCGGCGACTGCTACATGGTTGCCGCCGGCGTGCCATCTCCGCGAGCCGATCACGCTCGTGCGGTCGCGCTCCTGGCGCTCGACATGGTGCATGCCGTCCAGGACAGCGACGCGGTCGGCGATCTCGGGCTGGAGCTCCGGATCGGGATCAACTCGGGGCCGGTCGTGGCCGGCGTCATCGGTCGCAAGCGCTTCCTGTACGACCTGTGGGGGGATGCCGTGAATATCGCCAGCCGCATGGAGTCGCATGGGACGCCGGGCCGGATCCAGGTGGCCCAGGCGACGTACGAGCTGCTGAAGGAGGAGTTCGAGCTCGAGCCCCGCGGGACGGTCGAGGTCAAGGGCAAGGGGAACATGGAGACGTGGTATCTCCTCGGCCTCCGCACCAACGTTCAGCTGCCGGCCGACACAGAACTCGTCTCGCCTGCTCCGGCGGTTAGCTTCCCCAACGCCTCCTGAGGCCCAAGCCCCGCCCTTCCTTCGTTACGCGACCGCGGCCGGCGCAGGCCGGGTTGGAACCACCGACAGCGCGCCCTCGCGACCAGCGATCTCGACCTCGCGCTCGGCGGGCGGGGTCCCCAGTCCGGCGCGCTCCCACGCCACGCGACTGATGAGCAGCTCGCCGGCGCCCGCGATCGAGCCGAGGCGAGCGGCAACGTTGACCGTGTCGCCAAGGGCGGTGAAATCGGTCTTCTCGTCGCTGCCGACCACGCCGACGAAGGCGTCGCCGGTGTGCACCCCGGCGCCGACCATGAGCCCCCGCGTCCCTCGCTCTTCGCGCTCGATCGCCGCGAGGATCTCGCGGCCGCTGGTGATCGCCCGGCCGGCGTGGTTCTCGCCGGTGATGACCGGGATGAACAGGGCCATGATCCCGTCGCCCAGGAACTTGTCGATGATGCCGCCGTTCGAGTCGATGATCGCAGCCGCCGAGCGGTAGTACGTCTGCAGCAGGCTCCGGAAGTCGCCAGCCGAGATGTGCTCGGCGAGCCCGGTCGAACCGCGGACGTCGGCGAAGAGGACGGTGATCTCGACCTCCGCGCCACCTGGATGGCCGGATATCTGGCCAAAGCAGGCCTTGCACAGCAGCGGGTTGTTGCGGATCGGGCCATGCCACAGCAGCCTGGCAACCGCCCCACCCAGGCCCTGTGTGGGAGAGGCGCACACCTTGCAGCGCGGCGCGGCCGGAAGGTGCTTCCAGAATCGGCGGACGCTGAGCAGGCTCTTGTCTTCACCCGTCAGCAGCGCTCGCCATTGAGCTGTGGTGGAGTCCTCGTCAACCATTCAGGCCGATGGTAACGCCGCGATCCCGGCGCAGCGCTGCGCGTGAGAGGACCCAGAGCGGAGCGACCGCGACCGCGAACAGGACCGATGCGCCGCCGATCGCGAGCGCGGCACCAAAGGCTCCGGCGATGGTGAGCAGGAGGGGCACTGCGGCAGCGGTCCCCAGCTCAGAGACGACCGCGCTCAGCGACAGGATCGTGGCTCGCTGGCCGCTGGGGATGAGGTCGTCCGTTGCGGCCACGACCAGGAGGCCGCCGACGCCCACGATCGCCCCGAGCTCGATGCGTCGCTCGGCGCGGCTCGCGAACCACGAGGCGAGGACGGACATCAGCTGGACGCCCACCACCACGAGGCCCAGCGATGCGAGCGGCAGGCCGACCGCGAGGGCATAGGGCTGCAGGAGGAAGTAGTAGACGATGAGTGGGACTACGGCAAAGGCCGCGCTCAACAGCAAGAGGCTACGCACCGCCCCGTGGCGAGCGGCGATCCCAATCGCGGTCCGCAGGTTCACCCAGTAGCCGAGTCGCTCCTCCTGTTCGCTGAACTGGGGTGGCTCCTTCACGCTCAGGACCAGGGCGGTGGCGACCAGCCCCAGGACCCCGCAGATCGTGAAACAGAGCGTGATGTCGACCGTCGCAAGGGCCGCTCCGAGGAGGGCGGCAATCCCCTGCGACCCTTGCTCGATCGCTGCGTAGCGGCCCGATTGTTTCGCCGCCTCGGACGCGCGGCCGTCGGCCTTGAGGCTGTCGTAGAGGAGCGCCGAGTCGGCGCCACTCACGAAGGCAAACGACGAATTCCACAGGGCGTAGCCGAGCAGGAACGCGGGCGAGAGGGCATCGGCGAGGATCAGGAACATCGCGATCGAGTAGGCAAGGGAACCGAGCGCGATCGAGGTCTTGCGACCCCATCGGTCCGCAATCGCCCCGGTGGGGATCTCGACCGCAGCGGTGAGCACCCACGCGCCGGCTTCGAGGAGTCCGATCTCCGACAGGCTCAGGCCCTTCCGCTGCAGGAAGACGACCCAGATCGGCACCCACAGGATGAACATCAGGAGCGCCTGCGCCGTGAAGAGGCGCCAGACGTTGCCGCCGTGCGAATTCGATCGGCCGCCCAGGCTCACAGACCGATTCTGGCTGCCGGGACCTCCCAGCCGCTGTCAGGTTTGCTCCATTCCCGAGAGATCCACGCGGGCGAGGCGCTCTTGGTCGGTCAGGATGTCGATCGCCGCGATGGAGTCGTCGCGGAACGTGAAGCCCAGGATCGCGAACGGCTGCGGCCCGTCGTAGACGACGAAGCCTGGAGCGCCGTTCACCATCGCCCGCCGGGCCCCCGGGGCGAGGCGGGCAAAGCCGAGCGCCTGCTTCGCGACGGCCTGGGCGCCGCGCACTTCGCGGCTGCGACCGATGAGGCTGGTGCCCGCTCCGGCATCGGCCCTGGCGACGACGTTTGGGTCGAGGATGCGCAGGAGCGAATCGAAGTCGCCGTTGCGCGCGGCGGCCAGGAACGCGTCGATGATCTCCCACTGACGCACGCGCGGGACGTTTGAAGGTGCTGCGGATCCTCGGACGCGGCGTCGAGCTCGGCTCGCCAGCTGGCGCGTGGCGGTCGGCGAGCGCTCGACGATCGGAGCGATCTCGTCGAACGGGAGCCCAAAGGTGTCGTGCAGGACGAACGCGAGGCGCTCGGCCGGCGTCAAGGTCTCGAGGACCACCAGCATCGCGAGCCCGACGGAATCGGCCAGGATCGCCTCATGCTCGGGGTCGACGTTATCGGGGCGGTCCACGATCGGCTCGGGGACGTGAACGCCCAGCGGCTCCTCGCGATGCGCCGCCCGCGACCGGAGGCGATCCAGGGCCAGTCGCGCGACGATGGTCGTCAGCCAGCCACCGAGGTTCTCGACCGCAGCGGGGTCGGCCCGGGCAACGCGCAGCCACGCGTCCTGCACCGTGTCCTCGGCCTCAGCCAGCGAGCCGAGCATCCGGTAGGCCACCGCGCGGAGGTGGCCGCGATGCGCCTCGAAGCGCTCCGCGAGGAGGTCGGCATCAGGCACTGGTCACGTTCTCCTTTCAGGATCCGTCATCGAGTTGACTCAAGAAATCGCATTGACGTGACCGAGGACAGACCAACCATGACCACTTCCCGAAACCATGCCCCGGCGCTCGTGCGCTGGTCAAACCCGCTGACGGGCGGCCTTCTTCGCATAGGCCTGTCGATGGGGCCGAATGGCCTGCTGACCGTTCGCGGGCGCAAGAGCGGGGTACTTCGGACCGCGCCCGTCGCGGTCGTGAGCTACGAAGGCCGGCGCTACCTCATCGGTGCCTACGGCGATGTCCAGTGGACGCGCAACCTCCGCGCCGCGGGCGAGGCCGAATTCCGACTGCACGGGCGCACCGAGCATGTCACCGCGCGTGAGCTCGACCGAACCGCCGCCACCGCCTTCTTCCGCGATACGCTGCCCGGCTTCGTCTCCCGACTGCCTTGGTTCGGCCGGCTGTTCGCCGCCGTCTTCCTGCGCCTCGTCGGCCCGGAGCTCCTCAGCGACCCGGAGCGGGCCGCGGTCACCAGGCCGGTGTTCGAGATCAGCCAGCCCTAGCCGTCCGCGGTTCCGAGTCCGCACCGGAGCATTCCTGCGCGCTCCCCGCCGCTGGCCGGTGGCCGCCCGCGCCTCGCCAGTGGCTAGGATTGCGCGCGATGTCCCTCCTTTCGTCTCGGAGACGCGGCTCTGCTCTGATTGCGCTCGCACTCCTCGCCGGCTGCGTCAGCTCGAGCCCCTCGCCGACGCCGTCGCCATCCGCCACGCCGCCACTGACCCCGACGCAGGTGCCGACACCCAGCCCCACGGCCAAGGCCCGTCCGAGCTTCCCGCTGGCGGTGGTGACGGGGCTCACCAACCTGAAGGCGGTCATCACCCTCAAGGAGCTCACGACCCTGGCAGGCAGTGGAAGGCTGGTGGTGCCGTGCGGCGTGACCATCAGCAAGCCGGTGCTGCGGGCAACCGCGCCGTGCCGCTCGGCCGACACCATCGCGGCCGCCATCTCTGCGAACCAGAAGGTGATCGCGCTCCTGCCGCCGGGGCTCGTAGAGCCGGCGACCAAGGTCCTGCCCATCTCCGGCAACGGACCGTTCGGGCTCTTCGGCCCTGACCTGTTCGGCGACCCCGGCTCCCGCGCTCAGGCCTACCCGCTGGTGGGCGTCGCCAACGGTGACGGCGCGGCGCTGAAGGCGAGCTGGATCGCCTACGACCGTTCGAAGGTCTGGACCATGACCTCGGTCGGGAGCCTCTGCGCGGACCGGGCCGCGGCCTACCAGGCCGTCACGCTGGGCAAGGGCTGGGACTGGGTCTTTGACGGCGGCACCGCGAGATACTCGGGCCCGCCCTTCCTCAACCCCAATCCCCCGGCAGGCATCTCCCAGTACCCCATCGTGTTGCCCGTGGAGACCGGCCACGACGGAGTCACCTCGAGCATCAGCAAGCGAGCCGACGTCGCCC
>VBGQ01000052.1 GCA_005882055.1 Chloroflexota bacterium | reverse complement strand
GGACGAGCTCGCCGAGATCGTCTTCACCTCGGGCAGCACCGGGGAACCGAAGGGCGTCATGCTCAGCCACCGCAACATCGTGTCGAACAGCACGTCGCTACGGGGCGTTGTGCCGCTGGGGAGGGAGACTCGGATCCTTTCGATCCTGCCGCTCTCGCACATGTATGGCATGAATCCGGGGTTTCTCGCGCCGCTCCTGACGGGAGCGATGATCGTGTACCCGACCAGCCTGCAGCCATCGGTCCTGGCCAAGACCTTTCGGGAGCAGCGGGTGACCATGCTGCTGGCGGTGCCTCAGGTCCTCAAGCTGCTCGACAACGCCATCCAGCGCCGGGTTGACAGCTCAGGGAGGCACGTGGCCTTCGAGCGTCTGCACGCCATCGCCCGGCATCTGCCGATCCCCTTGCGCCGGCTCCTCTTCTGGCCGGTGCTCAACCAAATGGGCGGCCTCCAGTACGTGGCGCTTGGTGGAGCGCCGCTCAGCCCCGTCCTGGCGCAGCGCTGGGAGGAGATCGGGGTCGTTGCGCTGCAGGGCTACGGAGCCACCGAGACCTCCCCCGTGATCTCGATGACTCGCCTGGAGGCGAATCGGATCGGGACGGTCGGCCAGCCGATCCCCGGCGTCGAGGTGCGCATCGGCCAGGACGGAGAGGTCGTCGTCCACGGCCCCAACGTCTTCCAGGGCTACTACGACAAGCCCGAGGCCACCCAGCAGGTTCTGCGCGATGGCTGGTATCACACCGGCGACCTCGGCACGCTCGACGCGGATCGGTTCCTGACCCTGCACGGGCGCAAGAAGGACATGCTCGCGCTGGCCGATGGAACCAAGGTCTATCCCGAGGACATAGAGAACACACTCTCGCGGGACCCGCGCGTCCACGACTCCGCGGTGGTTGGGCTGGAGAACGCCGCCGGCGAGACCCACGTCCACGCCGTGCTGTTGTTACGAGAGGCCACGGACGCGCCCGACGTGGTGCGCACGGCGAATGCTGAGCTCGCGCCCAACCAGCAGATTCGCGAATTCTCCGTCTGGCCGGAGGAAGACCTTCCGCGTACCCCGACGCTCAAGGTAAGAAAGGTCGCGGTCCTCGAATGGCTCCGTGCCCAGGAGGCACCGGGGACACCTTCCGGAGCCGCTGCGCCCGGTGCGGCAACGCCGGCTCAATCCCCAATCGAGCACCTCGTCTCGCGCATGGAAGGCGTCGACGCAGATGCGGTCCGGCCGGAGGCGCGCATCGCATCTGATCTCGGCCTCGACTCGCTGGGGAAGGTCGAGCTGCTGAGCCTGATCGAGGAGGAGCTGGGCGCCTACATCGACGACGCCGAGCTCGATCCCGACGCCACGCTCGCGGAGCTTCAGTCGATGGTCGACGCGGCAGCCGGCGCCAAGCGGGAAGAGGGCATCTTCGGATGGCCGCTGAACCCGGTGGTGCGCGCCATCGGTATCGGTCTGCAGCAGACGCTCGGACAGCTGCTGCTCACCATCTTCTACCGGCGCCGAACCGTGGGACTCGAGAACCTTCGCGGCCTGAAGGGACCGGTCCTCTTCACGCCCAATCACCACATGCACAACGACAACGCGCCGATCATCTGCGGCATCCCGGTCGCCTGGCGCTGGAAGATGGCGGTGGCGGCGGCGCAGGACTCGATCTTCGACACGCCGTGGCACAGCTTCCTCGCGGGTCTGCTTGGCAATGCCTTCCCCGTTAACCGCGAGGGAGCTGCTCGGCGCAGCCTCGAGCTGCTGGGCGCGCGCCTGGATCGCGGCTTCTCGATCCTCATCTACCCCGAGGGCAAGATGACCGTCGACGGTCCGCTGCAGCCGTTCAAGTCGGGGACCGGCCTGGTGGCCATCCTGGGCGCCGTCCCCGTGGTGCCGATGCGGCTCAAGGTCCATCAGCACAGCCGGATGGACATGAAGGGACCGGCAATCCCGTGGCGCGGCGACCTCGAGCTCGTCTTCGGCAAGCCGATGCGATTCGGACCTGACGCCGATCCGACCGAGGCAACCGAGCAGGTCCGCGCGGCGGTGGAGGCGCTCTAACTCGCTGCTGCGGCCAGCGCCTGCAGGCGCGCATGCGCGTCGCGCTGCCAGAGGCCGTAGTGCGCCAGCGCAATCGTCTCGACCTCCAAGACCGCCAGCCGAGCAACGGCAGCTCGCGCGGCGGGATAGTCGTGGCTGAAGAAGGCGCTCGCATACGTCAGGCGTCCCCACCGCACCTGGAGGACGTCGCCAGTGAAGAGGAGCCGATGGCGCGGCGCCCAGAGGCAGATGCTCCCAGGTGTGTGCCCGGGCGTGTGTACGACCTGGAGGCCGCCGAGGACGTCGATCACGTCGCCGTCGACGATCGGCGTGGCCTCGCCGGGGTGCGGGGTGAGGAAATGCAGGAGGTTCCCGCGGGTGCGCTCGCGCATCACCTCCTGGAGGCTGATGCCCACGCCCGCAAGATCCTCGGGATGGATCAGGACCTCGGCGCCACCTGCCGCGAGCTCTCGCACACCGCCGATGTGGTCTGGATGCCCGTGGGTGCAGATGATCCGATCGAGCTCGCTGACATCACGCCCGATCCCGTTCAGGTAGCGAACCAGGGGCGCCCTGGAGCCGGGCAGGCCGGCGTCGATGAGCGTCAGGCGTTCTTCGACGATCAGGTAGCCGGTGCAGCTGCGCAGCTTCACCGCGTGGACGCCCGGGACAACCTCCATGCCGGCAGTGTGCGCCTCGCCACTTCGGCGCCGCTGCGGAGGCAGATGGCGTCCCCGGCAGGTCTCGGGGCCGCGCTAACAACCATACCCATCTCAGGCCGCGATGGGTTGGAGTCTGAATGTGGATCTGCCTGAAGGACCCCGCTTTTGTCGATCAGCTCATCGCAGCGACCGGCATCGGTATCTGGACCGCTTCGGCGATGGCCCGTGGCCAAGCGCGCGTTCACCGGCATCAATATTGGGCCAGGTAGTTGCGGATGGGTGAGAACGTCGGCACAGTTGTCGGCACCTCCCCCGCAGCACCTTCACGCCACCGAGCGTTTCGCCCAAGGAGGGCCCAGGTGCAACCTGAGACCCGCTACGCAATGGCCGGAGACCTCCGCATCGCCTACCAAGTCGTGGGCGATGGGCCGATGGATCTCTTGCTCGTCGATCAGTGGTTCAGCAACGTGGTCGCACAGTGGAGGCTTCCGCCACTGGCACGATTCATCGAACGGCTGGCCTCGTTCAGCCGGGTGATCCTGGTCGACAAGCGCGGCACTGGGGTCTCGGACCCTGTGCCTCTTGGCGGCTTGCCCACCCTCGAGGAGTGGATGGATGACATTCGCGCCGTGCTCGATGCGGTCGGATCTGAGCGAACCGCGCTACTTTCGGGCGCCGGCGTGTCCTACTTGACGATCCTGTTCGCAGCGACTTATCCCGATCGGACGTCGGCCCTCATCCTAGTGGACGGATACCCGCGCATCAGCGCCGCTCCGGGCTATGTCCCTGGTCTTCCGGCGGACCTGCCGCCGGAAGATGCCGAGCACATCCGGGCTGGCTGGGGACACGGAGTACTGCTCGACTTCCTGGCTCCCGAAGAGAGCGGCGATCCTGCGCTGCGGCGGAGCTACGGCGAGTACGAGAGTCTGTCGGAGAGTCCCGGGATGGCCGTGGCCATGATCCGGATGCTCTACGAGAGTGACGTCCGACAGGTGCTGCCTTCCGTCCGCGTCCCCACATTGATTATCAATCACTCGCGATCCGCGCGGATACCGCCCGCGATCAGCGCATTCATGGCGGTCCAGATCCCCGGCGCGCGTCACGTGGAGGTCCCCGGAAGTTCGAATCTGATCTGGGCCGGCGACCAGGAGGCGATCCTGGCCGAGGTCCAGGAGTTCCTCACCGGGATCCGCCCCCATCCGGAACCCGACCGCGTCCTGGCAACCGTCCTGTTTACAGACATCATCGACTCGACCCGTCGCGCGTCCGAGCTGGGCGATACCCGCTGGCGTCACCTGCTGGAGGCCCACCGCGAGATCATCAGGGCCGAGCTCGACCGCTTCCGGGGCCGCGAGGTCGACACGACCGGCGATGGCTTTCTCGCCACGTTCGATGGCCCGGCACGGGCGATCCGATGCGCGGTGGCGATCTGCGCGGCCGTCCGACCGCTCGGCCTCGAGGTGCGCGCTGGCTTGCACACCGGCGAGATCGAGCTCATGGGCGACAAGGTTGGCGGAATTTCGGTGCACATCGGGGCTAGGGTGGCCGCCCTTGCCGGACCCGGCGAGGTTCTCGTCTCCAGCACGGTCAAGGATCTGGTGGCAGGCTCGGGGATCGACTTCGACGACCGTGGTACGCACCAGCTCAAGGGCGTGCCGGACGAGTGGCGCTTGCTGGCCGTCAAGCGTAGCTAACTCTCGCTACCCACAACCGACGGCTGACTCTGACTCACGGCCGGCGACGGCACTCGTCGCTGTCAGGGTCCAGGAACGGTGGCATGCGCTCCGTTCGAGAAGCGTGGGCGCTTCGCCGAAATTACCCGTCTCGTTGGGCAGGGCGGCGAGACCGCGGAGACTTGGTTCGGGGCGTGACCGTGGCTGGCGTTCCGGCAGGATTCGAACCTGCGACCCGCTGCTTAGAAGGTAGTCCCCCCTGTGCGCTGTGGCAGCGAGCGTGGGATGGTGAGCGAAATCGCGATTGTTATCGTCTCCGCTTCCCGGCCAGTTGTTGAGCGGCCACCTCAAGCAGATGCGCGAAAGGGGCCCGCGCTGGACGGGCCCCTTTCTTGAGTTCCTATCGGCCTTCCGACGGGCGGCGAATTACTGGCCGCTCGAACTGGCGCCGGTGCCAGCCCTCGTCGCGGCGGTCGAGGCCGCCTTGTCTGCCGCAATTGCGACAGGACCGGTCGCCATCCGACAGGCGTTCTCCGCAGGTGACACAGAAAGCGGCTCGGTAACTCAACGGTGCCTTACTCGGTCCAACCTAGCAGGGTGTAGCCAGCGGATAAGTATGGGCGTTGCCGACCGTATCGGCGTATCACGGGGAGCGTACCCGGAGGCACGGTAATGCGGGCCCGAGGTGCGAATCGGCTCGGCCGAACTAGGCCGTCAAGGTAGTCGGCGAGCCATGGAACGTTGCCGGGTGCCTCAGTGACACGGCACACCTGAGTGCTTCCCGGTTAGATCGGATAGACGACGTGGACTGCGTCCAGCCGAAGCCGGCCACTTATTGCGATCCCCAGGCGTCGGCCGGGGGCGATCCGGCGGCCCGTCAGACACTCGGTGAGGCGCCGTCGTCAATGAGCGCAGCGAGCTTGTCCAAGAGCTGCTCCCAGCCGATCTGCATCCCGGCCAGGGCAGTCATCGCATCGGGACCTGCATCGGTAACCCGGATCGTCAAGGAGAGCCGCGTCGACGAGCCCTGATCCGCCAGCCGGACGTGATGCACGGCCCTGAACAACGGCTCGTCCTGGTCGTCGAGCGGAGCGAGCTCGAAGCTTAGTACCGCGGGATGTCGGAGCGCCAGGAAGCGACCCAAGGCGGTGTAGCGCGCTCCGTCGCCCTCGGCCATGACGATCCGCAGCCGACCACCGACTACCGGAGTGACAGTACATTCGACGACGGTGAAGTGGGCCGGGGCCCACCACTGGCGGCGTCGCTGATTGGCCCAGCTCGGCGAGGACATGTTCGGCCTCGATCGCTGCCTGATACTGCTGCAGCGCGTCCTCGGAGGGAAGATCGACCTCGAACTTGGCCAGCCAGCGGCCTAGCTCGCGCAGCGTTCCGCGCTGGAGGGCGTAGATCCGGCGTTGGCCGAGGGGATGGGCCGTCACGAGGCCGGCCCGCTCGAGGGTCTGGAGGTGCTTCGTGACCTGCGGCTGACGCAGCCGCAGCTTCGCCGCGATCTCGCCGACCGAGCGCGGCGCGGCGCCAAGCAGCTCGACGATCCGCAGCCGGTTGGGTTCCGCCAGGGCAGCGAGCAACGTTGCGTTCACAGAATCAAGGATGCGCGGCGACACATATTCTCGCCAGAGAATGTATCATCCAACCCCCTCGCAACCAAGGAGACAATCCCATGACGAACGCGCCCGAGCCTGCTTCCCAGGGCTTGACCCGACTGGAGCGCACCTACAACGCGAGCCCGGAGACGATCTGGGATCTGTGGACGACGGAGGCCGGGATCGAGAGCTGGTGGGCGCCCGACGGCTTCACCACCAAGGTTCGGCAGCTCGAGTTGCGCCCCGGCGGACTGCTGGTCTACGCGATGACGGCCATGGCACCAGAGCAGGTCGAGTTCATGAAGAACGCTGGCCTGCCGCTCACGAACGAGTCGCGCAAGACGTTCACGGAAGTGGCACCCCCGAAGCGTCTGGCCTACCGCTCGCTCATCGACTTCGTCCCCGGCCATGAGCCGTACGAGCACCTGACGGTTGTCGATATCGAGCCCGACGGGGATCGAACCAAGGTGACGATGACCGTCGAGCCGATGCATGACGGGGAGTGGACTGGACGGCTGGTTGCCGGTCGCAGCAACGAGCTCGACAACCTCGCGAAGGTCGTCGAGCGACGGGCGGAAGCGCAGGTAAGGTCGCACGCCGACCGCTTCGGCCCAACTCGACGGCAGCCGGGTTCCTGACTCGGGCTGGCGGGTCCGGCTCGCGCTGGCCGGTCGCGAAATCGACTACTGCCTTGGCCAGTTGGTTGGGGTCGCGTGGCATCCGCGAGCGCACGGCAATGACCCACTCGCCAGGAGCGAGTTCTGGCTCCGGCGGGCCGGAGCCGGCCGTGTATTGAAAGGGATAGGCCCCTGCGATCGCACTCCCCCGGCCTGCCCGCTCACGCGAGTGGCTAAAGGTCGCGCGGGTCGAGTGTTCGCGGTGCAGTCAGATCGTGGAACGACGTTCGCCTGGCAGCGAATCGCTTCACTACGCCCGGATCGAAGTTAGAGGTCCCGAGTGCATTGCGGCCCACCTGACGCGGGATGCCGCGGAACTCGGGCTCACAGTGGCGCTTCCAGAAACGGTCTCGGTTGCTATGGCGTCCCCGGCAGGATTCGAACCTGCGACCCGCTGCTTAGAAGGCAGCCGCTCTGTCCACTGAGCTACGGGGACCGGCCGAAGTGTACGGTTCGCGCCCGGCTGGGCGCCATCGGTCTGGTCAGACGGTAGACTGCTGGCGCGATGGCCGACGAATCCCAGCAGCCACCCAAGGTCCAGCTCCAGACTCCCCAG
The DNA here is from genome assembly GCA_005882055.1 of Chloroflexota bacterium. Taxonomy (GTDB): domain Bacteria; phylum Chloroflexota; class Limnocylindria; order QHBO01; family QHBO01; genus CF-82. The sequence continues at coordinate 2,835 of VBGQ01000052.1, read as the reverse complement.
ATGGAGATCGATCGCCAGCTGCTGCGCGACGACGACCTCATGAACGAAGAGCACCTGCGTCGCATGGACCAGGTGCTCTTGCGCCGGAACCTTGACCACGCACGCATGTTCAGTCGCAAGCTGTCACTCGAGCTGCAGAATTTCGTGCATCTCTACACCCCGGAGGCGAACGAACTGCGCCGGCGGATAGAGAAATACATGGTCATGGAGCGCATGATCGAGAGGGAGATGGCTCGGCGCCACACCTACTGATCCGGGCTCGGACCGGCAAAAAAATGAAGATTGTGGATATCGGAGAGGGTCCTAGGACCCGCTTGTGGATAACGTCCAGGGCCTGTTGGCGGCGCTCCGGAGCCCAGTTCCAGCGCTGTCCTCGCGCGCGCCAGCCAGGCGCCGGCAGGATGCCGGCGACCCATGAAGGGCGCCTGGGAGATCCTTAGGCGGACGCTCCGAGCGTAAAGCGCACCCAGCTCACCAGCCGTGGCATTCCGCCGAGGCTGAAGGTCAGGCCGCGCTCGCCCAACTGCTCCGGACCCCACCCCCTGAACTCACGCCGTGCGGCGATGCCGCACATCACGTCGTACAGCTCAGGCCAGGCTGCAGGTCGCCGCCGATGGCAGTAGCGGATGAATTCCGCCACCTCCTTGGGCGGACGGTCCTCTGCAGCAGGTTCGGTTGTTGCGCTGACATGGGCATGCGTTACCCGCTCGGCCATGGACTCGCGCCTCCGGAAGATGAGTGAAGAGTGCTGAAGGATAGGCGTCGGCGGCGAATGGTAGGGGCCGATGGATGCGGCGTGAAGGGGGTCTGTCCACCAAGTTTTCCACATTCCTTTCCACATACCGGGGCCCGGGTGGACATAGGCCCGATTGGAGTACCAGGACGGTGGAGAGTCGGGCCTAACACTCGGTCGGGCCATTCTCAGACTGGCATGAGGCCTGCGCGCCCAGCATCTGGAAAAGCCGATCTCTAGCTAAGGAGGCGAGCGTCATGACCGGCGCGACCGTGCAGAAGACGACCGGATCCTTCCAGGTCACCTCCATGGAAGAAGACACCTACCAGCCGCTCGATGGTGGCGGCAAGCTCACTCGCGCTCGCGGCGATCAGCGGTTCAGTGGGGACGTCCAGGGCGACGGCCACGTCGAGTGGCTGATGTGCTATCGCCCGGACGGATCCGCGAAGTTTGTCGGGCATCAGCTGATGCGGTGCTCTATCGACGGTCGCAGCGGAACCTTCGTGATCGAGGCGAACGGCGAATTCGATGGCGGAGCCTCCGAAGGCGCCTGGCAGATCGTTCCGGGATCCGGAACAGGCGACCTCATCGGCATCCAGGGTGAGGGTGGGTTCGAAGCGCGGAGCGGCCCGAACGCCTCGTACCACCTGGACGTCGCCTTCGGCTAACCAGGCGGCCAGTAAGCCACGGGAGCCCCGATCCTTCGATCGGGGCTCTTCGTAACCGAGGATCAGGCTGCAGCTGCCAGCTCGGTCGCCAGGCGATCCCACGTCTGCAACGCGCCACCGATCATCCCGGTCGAAAGCGCTCCCTCCAGGGATTCGACAGACGGGTACCGATCGCGGCTCACGAGCTTTGTGCGGCCGCCTACATCCTCAAGCGTCAGGGTGGTGACCGCCGCCTCGTTGTTGAACGGCTCGACGTCGAAGATGAAGGTCTGGACCAGGCGCTCCGGCGGCACCACCTCGAGGTATTCACCCTTGAACGGCACGTCCTCACCTCCGGTGGTGTGCTGGATGAACCGCCACCGACCCCCTTGGCGGACGTCCATCTCCTCGACGGTGGTGGTGTAGCCGTGTGGCCCCCACCAGTTGGTGATGCGCTCCGGGTCGGTCATCACCTTCCAGACCAGGTCACGGGGCGCGTCGAAGGTGCGATCCATGACCATCTCGGGGCCTTCGGTGTAGACCGTGGTCGTCTCGGTGCTACCGCGGTCGACTCGAGTCGTTGCCATCATCGTCTCCTTTCGGGTGCTCCTGCTTCTGTTGCAGATCGCGGAGATAGGTGTCCAGCCGTTCGAAGCTCTGGTCCCAATGGCGCCGATACTGGCCGACCCAGTCAGCCACGTTGTGCAACGGCTCCGGAGCGAGCCGGCACGGCCGCCATTGCGCCTGCCTCCCCTGCTCGATGAGCCCAGCGCGCTGCAGCACCTTGAGGTGTTTCGAGATGCCGGGAAGGCTCATGTCGAAGGGCGCGGCAAGCTCGGTCACCGTCGCTTCGCCCTGGGCCAGCCGGGCGAGGATCGCGCGTCTGGTGGGGTCGGCGAGAGCGGCAAACGTGACGCTGAGCGGATCGGCTTCCATGCCAGTATTTCTCTTCACGGCTAATTAACCTATCGGCATAATATGGGAGCCTGCGGTGCATGTCAAGGCATCGCAAACCATTCGCGCGGGTAACCTGCGGCGTGCCATGAATTTCGACGTTACAGCCGATGCCTACGACCGATTCATGGGCCGCTACTCGGCGCAACTCTCTGCACAGCTGGCCGACTTCGCGGGCATTGGGGAAGGGCAGCGGGTGCTCGACGTCGGCTGCGGACCCGGCGCGCTCACTGCGGAGCTTGTCCAGAGGGTTGGCCCTAATTCAGTTACGGCGGTCGATCCATCGTCGCCGGCGGCGGAGACTACCTGGGCGGTCCCGCCTCGACGCGGCGCCGCATCGGTCCCACCTCGAAGTTCGCCCAGTCGGACTCGATCCACCAGGTCGCGCCGGCATCGGCCCAAGGGCGTACCGCCGCGGCCGCGGCCTCGGCATCAGTAGCGGAGCTCGACCCTTCCATCACGATGTCGAACCCGTCCAGGCTGCGGCGCGCGGCGACCCAG
>VBGQ01000051.1 GCA_005882055.1 Chloroflexota bacterium | reverse complement strand
TCGCACGGAGGCCGAGCGTCTGCCACCGGTCGCCGATTGCCACGTCCGGATGTGTGGTCGGGACCAGGAACCACGTCATCGCAGATGCGGGGCGCTCGCCGCTGCCCCCGGTGCGTGCGACAACGATCACCTTGCTGGCATGACGGAGGTTCGTACTGAACTGCTTCCGGCCGGTTAGAACATACCCGCCATCAACGCGCTCGGCGCGAGTGTCCATGAGGCGAAGGTCGCTCCCCGACTGGCGCTCCGTCGCGGCGAAGGAGGCAATCGTCGGATTCGCGCATAACTGCGCCCGGAATTGAGATCTTGCCGGCTCAGGAAGGAGCTCCAGCACGAGCCGGTTGAAAAACAGCGGGAGCATGATCAGGCTGGCGATCGCGGCGCAGGAATACGCCAGTTCCTCGGCGGCGATACAGAACATGACGAGGTACGGCGAGCGCGCTCCGTCGGGAGCCGGAAGCAATCGCTCCGCGAGCCCCTGCCGCCAGAAACGCTCGTGCACACCGAGCGGCGATTCGCCCGAGCGGTCGTGCTCGAGCGCGATCGGCGCGATCTCCTGTGACGCGAACGCGCGGACGGCGTCGCGGAACTCGAGCTGGTCTGGCGTCGACGTGAAGGGGAACACCGCCCTACACCAACGCGAGCGCTTGCTGTAATCGTGCGCGTGCGCCGATCTCCCCGAACACGGTCCTCGCACGCTCGATTGCTTCGTGGTCTCCTGTCCGATGCCCGATTTCAAGGAGCGTGAGGCCTTCGTCGTAGCGCCCGCCGGTATCGTGTGCCCACGCCAGACTCCGGTCCCAGGCGAGGCGCGCCTCGTCCTTTCGCCCGCTCAGCCAGGACAGCGTGCCCTTTACCCGGAAGGCAGGCGGCCGGGCCTCGATGTCGATCCGCCCCTGGCTGATGCATCCCTTCACCGCTGATCGGGCCATGCTCATCGCGGCGACGTCGCCAGCTTCGGCCGCTGAGAGGTAGGCCTCGGCGAGCGATATCCGAGGCTGAGTCGCGTAGAACGTACGCACCCGGTGGCGCGCCACCAGCGCGGCGGCTTCCTCAAGCAGTGTTGTCGCCTCATTGATGCGCGCGCGGTCAAGGAGCACCGCGCCGAGGAACCCGTCAGCGCACACAAGATGCTGGTAGTCCGGGATGCGCTCCCCAAGCTCGATGGTGGCGCGAAGTGCCGATTCGGCCCGATCCAGATCGCCCGCCTGCATAAGGGCACAGCCAAGTCGGAGGAGTCCGGTCATACGCATGACGGCGTCGCTGCCCTCTTCGCCGGCCCTCACAATCTCCTCCGCCATGCGCACCGCCCGCTCGGTCTCGCCGAGGTAGCGCAGCAGCTGAGACCAGAGGCTCGCGGGAGGCGACCAACGCCAGAGGTCGCCACTCTGCCGGTACGCCGAGGTCGCCTTCTCGTAGGAGGCGCCGGCCGCGCCGTGGTCTCCGAGGGCGTGCTGCGCGTGGAATCCGAGCCCGGTATGCGCTAGGCCGATCGCCAGAGGGTGACCGGAACGCTCGGCGATCGCAAGCGCCCGGCGGAAGTACCACGCCGCCAATCGGTGCTGTGGCAGCGCGCTGCATACGAACCCGATCCCCGTGCTGCCATAGGCGGTCCCGAAGACATAACCCGCTTCTTCCGAGTAGTTCAGCGCGCGTAGCGCCGTCAAGACGAAACGTTCTGGATCGGCGAAGAATTCGATCCACGACATCGTTTCGGTCGTTCGAATGACCTCTTCGACGTGCGCAGCGGGCTTGGCACGGAAAAAGATCGGCGTCAGGCGGTGGCCGGCCTGGCGCAGCACATGGCCAAGGACGGCAAGCCGAACGGATGAAACGGTGCTCGGGAAGGGATGACCGAGGTAGTTGAGTGACCGCTCCAGGTGGTCGCGAGCCTCGGAGTGCACGCCACGGCGAAGCAGCGCCTCTCCTATTTTCCGCTCGAGAACCCCGCGTTCTGCGGGCTCCCACCGCTCGCCAAATGCGCGTTCGTGCGCGGCGAACGCCTCGTCATATAAGGCAAGCGCCTCCGCATCTGCGGCGATGCGCACCGCCTGGTCCCCCGCTTTGATCAGGTACTCCCGAGCCTTCACCCAATCCCCCGCATTCGCGAACTGAAATGCGAGCACGCTGAAGAAATCATCGAGGCGGTCCGCGTAGTGTCGCTCGACCGTCGTGGCGACCTGGTGATGAAGCTCACGGCGTTGTTGCAGAAGGATGCCCTCGTAGGCGGCGTCATGAACAAGAGCGTGCTTGAAGGCGTGCTCGAGCTCCGGCACGCGTCGCCGCTCGCGAATGAAACCGGCCGTGTAGAGGTTCCCGAGGGCACGGTCGGTGGCGATCCGATCTGGGAGGAGCGCGCGCAGCAGGCCATCTCCAAATGTCCGGCCGATCACAGAGGCTACCTTCAGCACCTCGCGCTCGTCGTCCTCGAGCCGATCAATGCGCGCGCGGATCAAGCCGCGCAGCGTGTCGGGAATAGCGACCTGATCGAGCTGCTTCGTCGCTCGCCATTTCCGTCCGGACTCCTCCCGCTCGACGGCATGGACATCGATGAGCATCCGCACGAGCTCCTCGATGAAGAGCGGATTTCCATCGGTCTTCCGAAGCACGAGGGCACGCAGATCGGACCCGAGCTCCGTGGTGCCGAACAAGCTCGCGGCCATACGGGCGCTGTCATCTTCATCGAGTGGTTCGAGCGGGACCTCCACGAGCCGCTCGCGATAGTCACGCCGGACGAGCTCCAGAAGCCGTGCCACCGGCGAGTCGGGCTCATCGCGGCCGGTCACCGCGACGAGCAGAGGCGCGGACTCGACGAGAGGGAGGATGTGCGCGAGGAGCTCACTCGAAGACGTGTCGGCCCAATGCCAGTCCTCGAATACCAAGGCAGTTGGCAGTTCGGCGGTCAGGCGGAGCAGATACGCGCGCGTCGCGGCAAAGAGGCGCGGTCTCATGGCGTTGGCATCGACGTAGCGGATGCTTTCATCCATTGCGACGCGACCGGCGTAGCCAGCAAGAGTTCCGAGCGGTGGGAGCAGATCTTCAGCTTCATCAGGAAACAGCTGGCGCACGCGCGACTCGAGCTTCTGCCAGCTCTCAGCCTCCGTGTCGCGGTCGTTGATCCCGGCGTCCTGACGCAGGATCTCGATGAAAGGCCCGTAGCTCGTGATCCGCCCGCTGGAGGTCGCGCGACCCTCCCGAAGCAGCATCGGCCGCTGCGCTTCGGCACGACGCGCTTCGGCAATGAGCCGCGACTTACCGACACCAGCCTCACCGATGACGAAGACCACGTGGCCAGAGCCATTTGCGACGTTCGCCACGGCCTCCCGGACGGCCGCGAGCTCGATTTCGCGTCCGACCAGTTCGGTGCCCAACTGTGTGGGACTGCCGGTGCCGCCCTCCGCTTGCGTCCGGAAGCCCACGAGCCGATACGAGAGAAGTGGTGCGGATCGACCCTTGACGCGGACCTGCCCGAGCGATTCGAAGGCGAATCGGAGATAGCCGAGCCGGTAGGTCATTGCCTCCACGATGATCTCGCCGCTCTGCGCGAGCGCCTGCAGCCGCTGGGCGACGTTCACGGTGTCTCCGACGACCGTGTACGCACGCTGAACCTGGCTCTCGAGTGGTCCGGCCACGACAGGTCCGGTGCTGATCCCGATGCGGATCCCGACGCGCGGTCGTTCGCGACCGCCGGCCAGCTCGTTCATCTTGCTGACTGCGTCCTGCATCGCCATGGCACATTCCAGCGCCCGCGCGACGTCGTCCTCGTGGGCGACTGGCGCGCCGAAGGCGGCCATGACCGCATCTCCGGCGTACTTGTCGATCGTTGCACCGAACCGGTGGAGTTCGGTGGCGAGAGCGTCGAACAGCGACTCGAGGATCCCTCGCATGTGCTCCGGATCAAGGCGCTCAGCGAGCTCGGTCGAACTCACCATGTCGGCGAAGAGCACGGTGACGACTCGGCGATCCTGTTGATGCCCGCCGCCGGCCACTTGCAGGGACGTGCCAAGCGGGGGCTCGCCCATGCCCGGCATAGTATCCGCTCCACGGCACAGGACAAGGGCAGCCGACTGGCGCCGGCGGGCTCGTATCGATGCGAAATCCGCGGTGCTTAGGGCCGCTCCTGAGCTTAACCTCCCGCGCGTCCACGAGAGGTGCTCTCAGGCAAAGGAGTGGCTCGGTTCTCGGGGAGTTACCCCAATCGGCGGAACTGCCGCGACAGCGGCAGAGCCGAAGCCCGTGCCTGAAGCCCTTCTCGCAATGGGCCGGCAACGGACGGGACGGGTGTACCGCCGACCAACCGAGCCGCGCCCATCCTAGCGCAGGCACTGACAGGAGCCAACCCGGCGTCCGGCGGCGGCGACAGAAGCCTGAGCGAGCTTGCCTCGAGGCGACCTATAGGCCCGGAAGCATCGACAGCGGGCCTAAGACCCGCTCGATCTCCGCCCGGTATCGAGCACCGGAGGGATGACGCGCCAGCCACCGGAGATAGTCGGGGTCGCGCTCGGCGAGCTCCTCGATGCTCTGCCCGGCGTAGTGGCCGAAATCGATGAGCTCCGGATTGAACGACCCCTGGGCGGAGACATCGCGTCCCGGTCCGACGGGAAGGCTCGTGTCGCCTTCGATCTCGAAGCTTCCACGCTCGTCTGGAAGGTTGGCCATCTACCGCTCCTGTGCCTCACTCACACCCCCGGAAATGGTGCCGGGATGGTAGGGCCGGCAATGTCGCCGCGCAACGGGAATTCGCGCGTCAGGCGCGGTGCACCTCTCTCCCCTCGACCAGCGTGAGCTGGCTGCGGACGGAAGCCAGCCGTTCGTCGGCGGCCAGGAGGGTGTCCACGTCCACGTTGAGCACGGCGAGGTCGGCATGAGCGCCGGGCCGAAGATGGCCCAGATCCGGCCTGCCCGCTGCGAGCGCTGGTCCCTGCGTGTACGCCGCGAGCGCCGTTTCGGGCGCCAGGCATTCGGCTGGATGCCAAGGGGCCAATGCGTCGCCGGGTGCGGCGCGATGGACGGCCGCGAAGATCCCGCGCCACGGGTTAGCGGATTCGATCGGTGCGTCCGAGCCGAAGGCCAGCAGAGCGCCAGCCCGACCGATCGACCGATAGGCGTATGCGTTTGGCAGGCGGTCCGCCCAGCATGCTTCAGCCGCCTCCCGGTCCGATGGGAGGTGAATCGGCTGCACGCTGGCGGTGACCCCCAGCTTGGCGAGCCGCGCCCGGTCGGCGGCACGAACCAGCTGCGCATGCTCGACC
>VBGQ01000050.1 GCA_005882055.1 Chloroflexota bacterium | reverse complement strand
CCGGCCTCCCAACGCTCGTCGAGCAGCGCCCCCAGGGCGGCAATCACGTGGGAGTAGGCCATCGGTAGCGGCAGCTCGGGACCCTCAACAGCTCGGTCATAGGCCTGACGCGCTTCCTCGATCAGATCTCGGTCCCCGGCCGCCGTCGCGGCGAATACAGCGTTTATCGTCGCGTAGCGGGCCATGTCGCTGTGATTCCAGCCGCCACGGGCTGCTTCGACCGCATCGGTCCAGCGCTGCTGCGCCATCAGGATCTCGCTCAGCTGCGCCGAGAGCCCAGCCTGTGCCTGGGCGCTCTCACGGACCGTCTGCTCCTCGATGGACCGCTTGAGGGCAACCTCCGCCTCTTTGGCACCGCCTTGGTACGCGAGGCGGTCGCGCTGATTGGCCTCGTACCAGATCCGATAGAAGTCGGCACCACCCTCAGGTAGCTCCGCAGCGCCCTCGTCCATCCACTCGTCCCATCTGCCGAGCTCGAACGACACTCGCTGCCCCACCGCAACGGACTGCAGGACCCAGGTCATCATCCCAAAGCGCTGCGCAATCTCGTAGACCTCCTTCGCCATGTCGTTGGCGGCCTCGAGGCTGATCGATTCGACCATTCCACTGAGATTGTTCCGGGCTCGCATGGCCGCAAGGGCATTCCCCGAGCGATCCGCTACCACGATCGCCCCACGCAGCACGACCTCGCTCTCCGCCGTGCGGCCGACCTGGAGCAGGACCGTACCATTGGTGACGATCGCTTCCACGATCTCGGCCGGAGACAACAGGTCCGGGTTCTCGATCGCCCGGTCGACCCAGATGAGCGCCTCGGCGGAACGCCCCGCCACCATCAGGGCCCTGCCGATCTCCGCCTGCGCCTGGACGATCTCCCGTGACGGTGGCAGGTCGGCCACGTCCGCCAGGGCGCCCTCGAGCGTGGCGATCGCGGCCTGATCCCCGTGCTCCGAGAGCTTCACCCAGGCGTCGAGGGTCCGCATGCGCAGGACGCCGAGCCGATCTCCGGCGGCGGCCATGATCTCCTCCGCCTTCCGTGCATGCCTCAGGCCATCGCGGGGTCGCGCCGCGTGGGTCGCCGCCATGGCGGCGTGCTCGTGCAGGGCCGCGCGTTCCGCCGGGTCGCTGGTGACGTCGAGCGCCTGCTCGAGGTACCCGAGGGCGCCGAGCTGTGAGTGCAGGGCAGATGCACGGTCCGCCGCGGCGCGCAGCGCAACCCGAGCCTGGGCCGCCAGCGCATCGGCCTCTGGTCCTGCCGGCGTGGCCCGATAGGCAGCCAGGTAGTGGTTGGCCAGCACGCCCGAGAGCTCATCCTCACCGAGCGTCTCGAAGTAGCGGGCCGCAGCGACGTGCTTCGTCCGTCGATCCCGTTTGGCGAGGGATTGGTAGGCGACCTCGCGGACCACCCCCTGCACGAAGCGGTATTGGCCGCGCTCGGAGGAGAGCGGATCCGCGTCCAGGATCAGGACCTGGCGGCGGACGAGGCCATCCAGTCGCTCGTTGAGGGCGTCAGCATCCACTCCTGACAGCGCCTGGAGCGCGGGCACCGTGAAGCTGAGGCCCAGCACGGCGGCATCGGTGATCAGGGCGCGGTCTTCATGGTCGAGCGCGTCCAGCCGTGCGGCGATGAGCGCGTGCAGCGTCTCCGGCACGGAAAGGTCAGGCAGCTCCCCGGCCAGCTCGTAGCCGGACTCGTCGGGCGCGGGACGAATGACCCCACGGTCGATCAGCATCCGAATGGTCTCGACCGCATAGAGGGGAACGCCCTCGGCCCGCTGGACGATCGCCCGGGTCGCCTCGTCCGGCAGTCCGGGCACGACCCCCGCGAGGAGCGCCCGCATGTCGTCGTCCTCCAGCGGCTCCAGGTGGATGGAGGTCGAGGCACGGACCGTCACGCCCCAGCCTGGACGGCGATCGAAGAGGTCGGGGCGTGCCTCCGCGAGGACGAAGACCGGCGAGCTCCGCGACCAGGTCAGCAGGTGCTCGATGAAGTCCAGGAGCCCTTGATCGGCCCACTGCAGGTCCCAGAAGACGAGGAGGACGGTGGCCGTGCCCGCCATCCGCTCGAAGAAGGTGCGCCACGCGGCGAAGAGGACCTCGCGCGACTCGTGCGGCAGCTCGTCCAGTCCCAGCAGGCCGGTCAGGCGCGGCTCGATCCACTTGCGCTCGGTGGCATCCGGGACCATCTGCTCCAGGATCTGGGCCAAGCGGGTCCTGGCCGTGTCGGGGTCGTCCGACTCGGTGATTCCCGCGCGCCCACGCACCATCTCGGCGAGCGCCCAATAGCTGATCCCCTCGCCGTAGGCAGGCGATCGGCCCTCGTGCCACAGGATCGTCTCGACCACGCCGTCGAGGTACTTCTCCAGCTCCCAGGCGAGCCTGCTCTTACCGATGCCGGCCTGGCCCACCAGCGTCACCAGCCGCGGCTTCCCCTCCCGCGCGGTGGCATGGAACTGCTCCTTGAGCGCGCGCAGCTCCTCGTCGCGGCCGACGAATGGCGGCTCGAGCATGGCCGCGCGTCCTTCGCCGCGACGCCGAGCGACGACCGCGATCGCGCGCCAGGCGGCCTCCGGCGACTCCTTGCCCTTGAGCTGCTGCGCACCCGCCTCCTCGAAGCTGATGGCGCCCGAAGCAGCCCGGAACGTCGCCTCTCCGACCAGCACCGTCCCAGGTGCGGCAGCCGACTGGAGGCGAGAGGCGGTGTTGACCAGGTCGCCCGCGACCATGCCCTGGCCTGCTGCACCGATGGTCACCGCCGCCTCGCCCGTCAGCACACCCGCGCGAGCCTGCATGGGCTGGGCGGAGCCGGCAGCCTCCAGTCCGGCGACCCCCTCGACGATCTGGAGAGCGCTACGCACTGCGCGCTCGGCGTCGTCCTCGTGGGTGGTCGGCGTGCCCCACACCGCCATCACCGCATCACCGATGAACTTCTCGATCGTCCCGCCGTGCCGATCCACGATCTCCCGCGCGAGCTCGAAGTAGCGGCTCAGCAGCTCGCGGGTGTCCTCCGCGTCGCGCTGTTCCGATGCGGTGGTGAAGCCCACCAGGTCCACGAACAGCACGGAGACCAGCCGGCGCTCGGCGACGGGCGCCGCGGCAACCGAAACCTCCGGGACGCGCTGGAGCGTTGCAGGGGCCGCGACGTCCGCAAGGGCGGATCCACACTCGCCGCAGAACTTGGTGCCGGCCGCGTTGACGGTGCCGCACACGGAGCACGCCACCGCCAGGCGCGTTCCGCATTCCGCGCAGAACTTGCGGCCTTCCTCGTTCGACGTTCCGCAGCCGGGGCAGGTCAGCACGGGATCGGGCCTCCTCGAGGCCAGGGCACGTTCATTTGAAGGTGCAGCATACGGCGCCGCGATACCCTCCGCGCATGCGGGAGCGGCTGCGGCGTGCCTGGTTCAGGCTCGTGGCCGCCGGCGGCGCCAGCCGCCTCTCCCTCTTCCTGCATCCGCTCCTGTACCGATGGACCGGGGGCATCGGTCCGCTCGGCCGTTTCCTGGGCAACCGGATCGGGATCCTCACCACGACCGGCGCGCGGAGCGGGAAGCCGCGCACCGTCCCGATCTGGATCTACCCCGATGGGGACGCGTGGGTGATCGTCGCCTCGCGCTTTGGCGACCAGCGCGCGCCGGGCTGGTACCACAACCTACGGGCAACACCCCGCGCGACGCTCGATATCGGTCGGCGGCAGGTCTCGGTCCTGGCGCGGGAGGCGAGCGGCGACGAGCACGATCGTCTGTGGGCACAGGTGAATCGCGCCTACCCCGGCTACGCCTACTACGCCGAGCGCGCCCGCCGCCACGTCCCGGTGCTGGTCCTCTCTGTCACCGGGACAACGACAGAGCCCGCCGCGGATGCGACGGGCCCTGGCACGGATCCGGTCTAATACGGTCCGGCGACGGGACTGACCGATTCGGCGACGAACTCACCGCGGCAGCTCAGCACGGCGTTGACCTCTCCGCCCCCGAAATCCTCGCAGTTGCGTGCAGCTGGGTCGTCGAGGTGGCCGACCACCTCGAGCCACTGCCCGCGAGCCGGCATGGTCACACCGGAGGCAGGGTCGATGGCGACCTGGATTCCAGATCCGAACACTGCGCTTTCGGACGTCCCAAGTGTGTTGTAGTCGAGGCCCATGCAGACCAGCCACGACACGGCGGAGGGCGGACCGCACGTCCCACCCAGGCCGGCGTTTTCCGGGATCTTCGTGAACCACCCTCGGATGCGGATTGGCGTGGACCCGTAGCACGCCAGCCGTTCGAGCGGGGTACGGGATCCCGCCGGCGCGGAATCGGAGACTAGAGCTGCGACGTTCATGGGTGAAGAAGCACACGGGAGAGTTGTTGCCTCGAGCCAAGCCTGACCGCCAGCCTGACCGCTGGCTACCCAGCCCAACCAGACCGGGCAACCGAACGGGGTGGTCCGCTCAGGTGGTTCGCAACCCGCGTTCGGCGGAAGCCCCGGGCCCGCGAGCTGGTACCAGGCGTATCCATCCGCGCTGATCGGCCCAGCCACCACGAAGCCCATCTGACCCGTGTCGATCGTCCCGAGCTGGGCACCGGCGGTACTCGGCTTGGCGCGCACCGTCAGACCGTCGACGGTCGACTTCGCGAGACCGTCGATGTGGATCCCGGTAGCCACCGGTTCGCTCGGCGCGGCTGTCGGCGATGTTGTCTCCGATGGCTGTGGCACATCGGTTGGAGTCCCCGAGGGGCCGGACCCTGTCCTCGGCGCAGCGCATCCTGCCAGGAAGATGATGGTTGCCAGGGTGACTAGCCTACGCACGTTCAACCTCAGATCACGCCGCGGGCTGGGCGATCAGCGGGACGGACCTGATGGTTCATCTACCTATTCGTCGCTCGGCGGGGGCGAAATCCTTCGTTTGACCGCGGGGCAAGGTCCTAGCGCACCCGCAGGAGCGTGAGCCCGTCCCCGATCGGTACCATCGCGACGTCAACGCGCGCATCTGTAGCGAGCTTCTCGTTGAGCGCCCGGATGGCGTTGCTGCTCTCGTCGTCGACCGATGCATCCGCCACGCGGCCGCTCCACAGGACGTTGTCGATGGCGATCAACCCGCCCGACCGCACCAGGCGCAGCGCTCGCTCAACGTAGCCGTCGTAGTTGGGCTTGTCCGCGTCGATGAACGCGAAGTCGAAGCTCCCCGCGGCTCCATCGGCCAGGAGCCCATCGAGCGTCTCGAGCGCCGGGCCAAGCCGCAGCTCCACGCGATCCGCCACGCCCGCCTCCGCCCAGGCCTCGCGGGCGATATCGGTCCATTCGCGGCTGACGTCGCAGCACACGACCTGGCCGTCAGCAGGCAGCGCCAGCGCCACCGCCGTCGACGAGTAGCCAGTGAAGGTGCCGACCTCGAGGCAACGCCGGGCACCGATCGCCCGGACCAGGAGCGCCATGAAGGCCCCCTGCTCGGGAGCGATCTGCATCCCGTGCTCGGGCAGTGAAGCGGTCCGCTCTCGAAGGCGCCCCAGCACCT
>VBGQ01000049.1 GCA_005882055.1 Chloroflexota bacterium | reverse complement strand
GGTCCGGCGCGCCGGCGCGTTCGGGAGGCGGCTGCGTGCGGTGCGGAAGATTGGGCGGGCGCCGGGGCAGCTCGTGCACGTAGGGCCGCTCGCGGAGCTCAGGCATGACCTTCGCCGCGCGCCTTGATCGCATGGAATAGGTCGTGCAAGCGCTTCACCCGCTCCTCACGCTCGGAGGCAAACCGCTCGATCGCCTCGACGATGTGATTCGGTCCGAGGTGCGCCTCGTCCATCACCTCGTCGACCGTTCCGCCGGTGCGCCAGCGGTTGTCCCAATCGGATGAGAGCGAGTACTCCTGCGCGATCGGTCCGTCCACCCAGTCGCGCATCAGCTTGAAGGCTCGGTTGGTCACCGCCATCGAGTCCCAACGATCAGCGTCCGAGCAGATCTCGTCCTGGTAGGCGCGATCCTGGCGGCGGAAGAGCTGCGGGCTGATGGCCGCGACGATCCGAACGTTGACGCCCCGCTCGTCGAGCTGGGGCAGGACCTTCACCACGTTGGCGGTCGTCACCGTGCCCTGCACGTAGACCGTGCCGGCGAACGGGCGCTTGGGGTCTGGCCGGCGGAGCACGTACGCGCCCCGCGCAGCCTCGAAATGCGAATCCATGCCCAGCGCCGCACGATCGGGGATCTCGACCGCGGGACGCGTCAGGTGCAGGGCGACGATCGGGACATCGGTCGCCAGAGCCGTGGCCAGCACCACGGGGACCTCGTTGTACTCCCATGGGTGCAGGTCGATCACCCTCCCCTCCGGGAAGAGCTGCGTCACGCCTGTCTCGTAGATCCCGAAGTGTGTGCGCGAGTCCTCGGCGGTCTCCGGTCCTGAGTGGCCCGCCACCCAGATCACCTTGCCGACCTTGAGCTCACAGTCCTGCGCCAGCTGCGAGAAGAGGCGCATCGGTCCGTACTTCAGATAGCTGAAGGAGCCGTACGTCGAGCAGGCGGCCCAGAAGCCGTTGAAGGCATGCATCGGGTCGTCCGCGAGGTTGACGGTGGCGATGCCCACCGTCACGCCCGCGTTGGTGAACTCGGTGATCTCCTGGGGCAGCAGCGAGCCGCGCGGGTTCGTCTCGCGGTTGTACCAGCCCCAGCCAGGCATCTCCTCGAAGTCCTTGGCAAACCCGGCGATGTTCGTCGAGTCGGCGAGGTCGGCGGAGCAGGCGATCACCAGTGGCCGGTCGTATTCCTGGCGAGCGAACGCGTTGACCCATGCGCCCCATGTCGCCAGCGCGGCACGGTTGGGCGCCTTCTCGCCGGGCTTCTTCCACATGGTGGGCGGGTAGCTTCGAACGTCGCTGATCCGTGGGTCGTCGAAGATCTGCGCACCCCGACCGCCCAGGTTGATCCCCTCCACCTCGTCGGGGACCGATGCGGCAACCTCCACGAGCCGATCGCTGATGGCATCCACCGTCTCCGGATGCGCCCGCAGCACGCCCATCACCACCCCGAAGTTGTGCCGCGCCTGCGCCTCGCGCTCCGCCGCGTCGTTGGGTGCCGGCTCGTCGACCCCGGCGTACGCGACGCCGTGTCGCTCCATGAACTGCTTGCGCACTGCCCAGAACTCCGGCGCGTTCATGGGCCAGGGCGTCCCGTGGCTCTTGTTGTCGTACTTCCCGTAGCCGCGGCCCTTGCGGGTCTTGAACCAGGCGACCGATGGGACGCGATTCGGGTTCTCGCCGCGCGCGGCCTCGAGCACGGCCCGGGTCACGGGCTCCCATTCGGAGCCCTGCTCGGTGCCGGTCACCCGCCAGTGGTATGCGTTGAACCAGCTCTCCGGCGTCCCGGGCACGACCTCGTGGATCGCCACGTCGTCGATCCCGTAGTCGTTCCAGTCGAGCAGGAACACGAGGTTCGAGAGCCCCAGCCCCCACGCAGAGTTGCGCGTCTCGTGGCTCGCGCCCGGGGTCAGCCCGCCCTCGCCCTCGACGACGAAGACCTTGACCTCCTCGCAGCCGGCGAGCTTGAGGGCGACCGCCTCGCCCGCGGCGGGCGGCATGCCGTGCCCGGACGGCCCGGTGTTGAACTTGATGAATAGGGTCTTGCCCTCCATCTCGGCGTGGCCCGGCAGCCCATGACGCCGGCGAAGCAGCAGCAGGTCCTCCCAGGTGAGCGCCCAACGCCCGTCATCAGGGAAGGTGAACTCCTCGCGCGGGTCGCGCTCGTGACGAGCGCGGAGCACCTCGTTGAGGATCGCCAGCGTCGCGTAGACCAGCGGCACGGTGTGGCCGGCGGAGAGGACGAAGCGGTCCATGAACGGGCGCCACGGTCTCCGCAGGTCCCAGCGCATTGCGCCGGAAAGCAGCAGCGCGAGGAAGAGGTGGACCTTCGATCGCGAGCCGCCGGGGTGCCCGCTCTGCCGGTAGTTCAGCGCGAGGTCGATCGACTCGTCGATCAGCTCCTTGAGCAGCTCCCAGTGCTCGAACGACTTCTCAGCCTCCTCGAAGAGACGGTCCGTCGTCCGGGACTGGGTCGTGGTCATCGGCTCGAGAGCGATGCCGCCGTCGCCAGCTCGCCCGTGCGCTCCAGCTTGGCCAGGCTGGACTCGATGCGTTCGAGGGCTGTCCGGATGTTGGCCTGCGAGTTCGCGTAGCTGAAGCGCAGGTACCCCTCGCCGAAGCGGCCGAAGGCCGTGCCCGAGAGCCCGCACACCCCGCCGTCGTACAGCAGGTGGTCTGCGATCTCGACGCTGGAACGGCCGAAGGAGCTGACGTTGGGGAAGGCATAGAACGCCCCGTGGGGCATGACGCACGTCACGCCGTCGATGGCGTTGAGGCCATCGACGATCAGCGAGCGGCGGGCGATGAACTCGGTGCGGAACGCGTTGGGCTCGTCCTGCGGTCCGGTCAGGGCGGCGATCGCACCCGCCTGGGCGAAGGCGTTGGTGCAGCTGACGCTGTTGATCACCAGCCGGCTGTAGCTGGTCAGCAGCCACTCCGGCACGATCCCGTAGCCCAGCCGCCAGCCGGTCATGGCGAAGGTCTTGGAGAAGCCGTCCAGGGTGATCGTGCGCTCGGCCATCCCCGGCAGGGTGGCGATCGAGAGAAGCTCGCCTTCGTACTGAAGGCGGCCGTAGATCTCGTCGGCGAGCACCACCAGGTCGTGCTCGACAGCGATCCGGGCGATCTCGCGGATCTCATCGGGGCTGAGCGTTGAGCCGGTCGGGTTGTGCGGCGAGTTGAAGATGATCAGCCGCGTCCGATCGGTCACCAGGCTCTCGACCTCCGCCACGTCCATGCGGAAGTCGTTCTCCTCGCGCAGCGGAGCGGGCACTGCCGTGCCGCCGACGTAGCGAGCCATGCTTTCGTAGATCGGGAAGCCGGGGTTGGGGTAGATGACCTCGTCCCCGTCGTCGATCAGGGCGAGCATCGCGTAGAACATGATCGGCTTGGCGCCAGGCGTGACCACGACCTGGTCCGGCACGGCCTCGATCCCCTTCCATCGCCTGACGTCCGCGGCGATCGCCTCGCGCAGCGGCCGAATCCCCTCCGCCGCGGTGTAGTGCGTCATCCCCTCGTCGAGCAGCGCGCGAGCGGCCGCGTCCTTGATGTGTCGAGGAGTGTCGAAGTCTGGCTCGCCGATTTCAAGATGGATCACGTCCCGACCGGTCGCCTCCAGCTCCTGAGGGGAGTTCCTCTGAGATCGCGGGGGTGCAGGCATGAGTGTACCGATGGCGCCCACCGGCCGCCCAACTGGCGGACCTCGTGCGACCACCAGTCGCGCCACGCGACCGCAACCCGGGGGGCCGATCGGGCCATTGCCGAGCGTGCGAGCGCGGCTGCTATACTTTCCGAAGCGAATTCACCTCATCATCCGTCGCAGCGGTGCGGCGAGAGGAGAGAGCCGATCCCATGACGATGTCCGAGACGACACCGCAGGCGTTCCCGCAGAGCGCGCCACCTCCCGCCGTCGAGCAGCTCGTGAGCATGACCGATGCAGCGGCTGCCAAGGTCCAGGAGCTTCGTGCCCGCGAGGGCAAGGCCGAAGCGCGCCTCCGCCTCTTCGTCAAGGCCGGTGGCTGCTCCGGATTCAGCTACGGGCTCGCGTTCGACGACCGGCTGGCCGATGACGACAAGATCGAAGATCACGCCGGGGTTCCGGTGGTGATCGACGCCTTCAGCGCCCAGTACGTGGACGGCGCCGAGATTGACTACGTCGACTCGTTGATGGGCTCCGGCTTCGCGATCAACAACCCGAACGCGGTCAGCAGCTGTGCCTGCGGCTCCTCGTTCAACACCGACGGCTCCCCGGCGCGTGCCGGAGGCTGCGCCCACTAGCAACCGCCGCGACGGCGCCTTCGCCGTCAACCTCGCGTCCGAACGACCCCGAACCACCGGGGTCGTTTCCATTTCCTGCTATCGTCGGAGCGCATGATCTCCGACCCAACCAATCCGTCACGCGCCGAGCGAATCCGCCGCGAGTTTGCGCGCGCCTGGGGGGAGATCGGCGCGGCGTGGGGTGTGGCGCCCTCGACCGCAACGGTGCAGGGCTACTTCCTCGCGCACGGCGGACCGCTCACGGAGCCCGAGATTCGGACCGCCCTGGGCCTCTCCCACCGCGCCGCGGCACTCGCCCTTGCGGAATGCGCGGACTGGGGCCTCATCGAGCGGGCTCCGGTCGCGAGGCGGACGGGACGTCGAGGCCCGGCGGCGACGGCCTACCTTGCGGTCGGGGACAACTGGGAGTGGTTCCATCGCGTCGCCAAGGCGCGCAAGGAGCGCGAAACCGACCCGGTCATCCCGGTCATCGCCCGTTGCGCGGAACTCGCGCGCATCGGAGCAGCGGAGGAGGAGTCGGCTGCCGGCTCCCCCGACGATCTCCGGGACCTGAGCGATCGACTGGATGGGCTGCTGCGCTTCGTCCATCTCTTCGATCGGGGGGTGGGGGTTATCGTGGCGGCGTCGCCCGCGGCCACGGAGCACCTGTTCGCGATCCTCGGTGAGCTGGACGACACGACCATCGCCCGGCTGATCGAGCTCGTCGAGACCGTGGAGCCCTCGGACATGGCGTCGGCGGCGCGAGCCCTCGCACGATTCTCCCCGCGCGCGATTCGCCGTCTGGTGGGCTTGGCGGGGACGCAGGCCCTCGCGCGCCTCATCGGCCGCTAGGAGGCCGCCTCGGTCTCCTACTCCCCCGACTCGTCGCGCTCGAACACGGCGGCGCCGGCCACCACCGCCTGAGCGACCGCGCCTCCGAGCGCCTCGGGAAGCGGCCGGTGGATCGCCATCGGTTTCACGAGGCGGTCCACCACGCCGCGGGTTCCCGCGATCCCGAGCTCGTCGAAGAGCTGGCCGAACTTCGCGCGCAGGTTTTCGGCAATCTGCTCAGCGTCCTGCGCCGGCAGCGTCCAGAGGGCGCGCTTGAAGGGGCCGAGCGCCTTCTTGCGGGTCTTGTAGAGGAACTGCTCGTCGGTTTCGCCTTCCTTGCGCTCCTCGGCCGCGTTGGTCCGGCACCAGTTCATCATCTCGGCGCGCAGGTCGGCCGTCAGGCCACCGCCGTCGTAGAGGATGTTCTGGAAGCCGGTCGCGAGGTGGATCTCCGCGGTCCCATTCGCCGGGAAGTGGTGGAACGCCTCCTCGGGCAGCGTCGAGGCGCCGTGCTGCACCGCTCCCGCCAGCCCGTACTCCTCCCGGGCCATCGTGGAGAGCCGCTTGAGCGTGTCGAAGTCGATCTTGACCGTCGCCACCGTCCCATCGGGCAACGGGACACCGCCGTGGCTGGTGCCGGTCTGGATGCTCACCTTGCTGATCCCTACGGTGCCAGAGCCATGGAGCATGCCGATGTACTCGTCCAGGTAGGCGCGCAGCTCCTCTTCGGTCGAGTTGCTCTTCCCCACCTCGCCGATCTCGCCGCCGATCGAGACGGTCACGCCCTCCGGCTGCACCTCGCGGACCAGGCGCGTCAGCTCCGCGGTGTTCGTCGCGTTGACCCGCTGCTGCTCGCGGACGGTGGGCAGTGACAGGTCAACCAGCGTGCTGCTGTCGATATCGATGTTCTGGAATCCTGCTCCGAGCGCCTCGCGGGTCAGGTCCCGGAGGCCGGCCATCTCCTTGGCGGGGTCTTCCTTCCACTTGCCCGCGTTGAACTGGAAGTGGTCGCCCTGCAGGAAGACCGGCCCGCGCCAGCCGGTGCGGATCGCCGACGCCAGGATGACCGCCGCGTACTCGGCGGGGCGCTGGTCGGTGTAGGCCATCTCGCTCTTGGCGATCTCGAAGATCACCGTGCCCGCGTCGCGCGCGAGCGCTTCGGTGAACGCCTGTCGCGCGGTCAGGTAGGCAG
The DNA here is from genome assembly GCA_005882055.1 of Chloroflexota bacterium. Classification (GTDB taxonomy): domain Bacteria; phylum Chloroflexota; class Limnocylindria; order QHBO01; family QHBO01; genus CF-82. The sequence goes on along the minus strand of VBGQ01000049.1, from coordinate 7,664 downwards.
AGGCTCGGACGTTGATGGCGGGCACCGTGAAGCGCGTCGGCTCGACCTCGCCCCGGCCGCGGGCCATGTACAGCTCATGGATCGACGCCGATGGGCAGCCGAGCGCCTGGCTCGCCTCCCAGATCAGCCAGCGGGCGGCGTCGCGCAGCCCGCGGTCCGCGTTGAAGACCGCCTCGGAGACGAGCTGGTCGATGACCTCGGAGCGGAAGGTATCAGCGTCGTGCACCGTCAGGCGGTCCCCCTCCAGCCCGGCGGACGGCGCGAGGCGGTCGATCAGCTGGCGCGCGGTCGAAACGGTCATGAGCTCATGCTAGCGAAGCGCGGAGACGATGGTGAATGCCAGCAGGAGCGCAATCGGCGCGCCAAGGACGGCGGCGAGGATGTACCACTCGCGCGCCGCGGCCGGATCACCAAGACGCCGCTGGCGTAACCGGCGGATCCAGAGCATTACCGCGCTGAGCCCGCCGACATAGAGCAGCGCACCGACCCCCAGCACCAGCGGCGCCATCGGTCGCAAGGCGCACTGGCCAAGGGAGATTGGGCCGCCGGGAGGGCAGGGCGCGCCGAGCTCCGCGCCGATCAGCAGGCCAGCGGCCACAAGGACCAGCAGCGACCAGGCTGCGTGCAGCAGGACCAGTCGACGAATGGGAGCTCGCTACCGTGCCTGGAGGGCCGTCGAGCGGGATTCGGCGAGCAGCGCGTCGCGCCGCGTCACCCGCCGGAACTCGAAGTACAGGTACACCAGCGATGCCAGGCCAAGGCCGGCGACCAGCGTTCCGAAGGCGAGCGCCTGGAGCGGGAAGGGGTTCTGGCCGGGCAGCGGCACGAAGGTCCCGCCCGCCATGTTGAAGGCCAGCAAGGGGATGAGCAGCAGATAGACGAAGAGCATCTGCAGGAAGTCGATGAGGCGGATCAGCGTCCAGGCGAAGCCGCGCCGGCCGCGGGCCGCCTGCGTCCAGACCGCGAAGATGATCAGGACCAGGAAGTTCCCGCCGCCCACGCCCTGCGCGATGATGAATCCCACGTCGGGGCTGAACCCCAGGAAGGGGATGTACTGGGTGACCAGGTAGTAGACGTAGTTCGGCACGTAGGTGAGCAGGAAATAGACGTAGAGGAAGAGCGGGACGCCCTTCAGCAGCGCCACCAGCCAGGTCTCGTAGCCGTAGAGCAGCCAGCTCATGAAGTCGTCGATCAGCTGGATCAGGCCCGCTCCGAGGGTCCGCGAGGGTGCGCGACGTGCAGTCATGGGCGGCTCACTTCTTCTGCGTCAGCAGGAAGGTGATCAGCGCCTGAAGCTGGTCGTCGGTCAGGTCCGATGCTGGGAAGGCCGGCATTCCCGTCGCGGTTCCGCCGTTGTAGTTGTTGGTCGAGTCGCGGATCCACTGGGTGAAGAACGTCTTCTTGTCCTTGGCGTAGTCGGCCTGCATCTGCTTGAGGCCGCTGGGCGGGACCGGGAGGCCAGTGGTCACCAGGGCGTTGCCGATGTTCTGGATATTCGGCCCCACCCCACCGGAGAGGTCCGCGGCATGGCAGGAGGCACACCTGGCGAGGAAGACCTGGTGCCCCGCATCTGCGGTGTTGGCCACCGGCGCCTGCGACTGGGTGGCCGCCTCCTCCGCCCAGCCAGTGACGAGCGCGGTCAGGGCATCGATCTGCTGGACGGTGAGCGGCCCGCCCACGTCGGTGCTCCACGCCGGCATGTCCGAGTTGACGTTGCCGGAGACGACGACGCCGCCGTAGCTGATGACCTCGTGGACGTAGTCCGGGTTGACCTTGAGCTTCTTGGCGATGCTGGCGCTGTGCAGGTTGGGAGCCAGGTTCTTGGTCCCCGGTACCGGACCGCCTTGCCCGTTGTCGCCGTGGCACCGCGCGCACTGGGCCGCCGAGGCGTCCGTCTTGTTGTTGGCAAAGACGCGTTCGCCGTAGGCGATCAGGTCCTTGCTCGCCTGGGCCTGGCGTTCGCTAAGGCGCGAGGGATCGGACACCCAGTAGAAGACGGTGAAGAGCGCCAGCGCCGTGACCACCACGACGCCTAGCGTCTTCAGTCGCATTGGCTCACCAGGCGGCGGCGCATCGGCTCAGCCGGTGCAGTGCGGGATCTTGTCGGTGTCCCGGGTATCGAAGGTGGCGGTACCGATGGGCGGCCCCGTGATCTTCTTGCCGGTGCTCACCACATACTGTCCATCCGAGCCGACGGACGTCGGGAAGCGGTCCATCCCGCGCGGGGCGGGACCAGCGCGCTTCTCTCCCAGAATCGTGTACTTGCTGCCATGGCATAGGCACTCGAACCAGTGGCTCTTGTCGCAGAGCGGCGGGATCTGGCAGCCGAGGTGCGGACACTTGCGGTAGAGCGCGAGCACCTTGTCCTTTGGGTCTAGCTGAAGGGCTGGCCTTTGGCCCAGTCCGGGAAGAGGGAGATGATGTCGCTGGCGCTGCCGATGGGGATGTCGCCGCCCAGGCCGCCGGTCAGGTTCGGGTAGAGGAAGGCGAGCGTGCCACCTAGGAACTCGAGCGAGAGCAGCCCGACCCCCGCGCCGATCATGCGGCGCATGAAGGTGCGCCGGCTGATCTCGCCCGCCGGCTGGGTGGTGACCGGCCCGTAGGAGAGGTTGGTGCGGCTCATAGGTTGAAGAAGATGCCCTCCCACGGCCAGCGCCAGTTCCAGCCCGGGCCGCGGAAGAATGAGCCGATGAAGGTCACGATCAGGCCCCCGACCATGAGGCACAGGAAGAAGATCCAGATCAGCTTGCGGTCACGCGCCGCCTTGAATGGCGATCGGTCGATGTACGGGATGATCGCCAGCCCGACCAGGTAGAGGGTAGGCACCAGGACGCCCGCGACGGTGGCGTTGAAGTAACTGAGGATCTCCTGCAGGCCGAGGAAGTACCAGGGCGCCTTGGCCACGGGCGGGGTGACCGATGCGTTTGCCATCTCCTCCAGCGGAGCCTGGATCAGGAACGAGGTGACCACCAGCAGGCCGCTGATGAGGCCCGCCATCAGGAACTCGGCACGCAGCAGGTGCGGCCAGGTGAGCACGGTCTCGTCCGGGCGCTTGTCGACGCGGACCATGGATTCCTGCTTGACGTACGCCAGGAGGCGGAAGCGCTCCGTGCCCGGGACGCCCGGCGGACCGGGCAGCTTGGGCCCTCCCCCGGGGCTCTCGACGGCCGGGACGCGCGGCGCCTGGCTGGGCGCCGTCTTGTCCGCGATCGCGTTGGGGCGCTTCTCGATGGTCATGGTGCTGCGAGCTCCATGCTAGCGGTGCTCAGACCGGTCCGCTGATGCCGCCATCCTTCCGGATCCGCCAGAAGTGGACGACCATGAAGATGGCGGCGAGCAGCGGGAACGCGATCACGTGGAACACGTAGAAGCGAATGAGCGTGTTCTGCCCCACCTCGATGCCGCCCAGGATGAAGATCGAGGACTCGCCGGGGATGAGCGGCGCGTAGGTCGCCATCTGGCTGCCCACGGTGATGGCCCAGAAGGCGATCTGATCCCACGGCAGCAGGTAGCCCGTGAAGCTCAGCAGCAGGGTCAGCAGCAGCAGGACCACCCCGACCACCCAGTTGAACTCGCGCGGCGGCTTGTAGGCGCCGTGGTAGAAGACCCGAATCATGTGCAGGAAGACGGTGAGCACCATCAGGTGAGCCGCCCAGCGATGCATGTTCCGCACCAGCGAGCCGAACGCCACCGAGTTCTCGATCGAGAGGATGTCCTGGTAGGCCCGGCTCACCGAGGGGACGTAGAAGAACATCAGGTACAGCCCGGTCACGGTCAGCGCCAGGAACAGGAAGAAGCTGATCCCGCCGAGGCAGAAGGTGTACGTGTAGCGCACGGCGTGGCGCTTGACCCGCACCGGGTGCAGGTGCAGGAAGACGTTGTTCATGACCGCCAGCGCGCGGGTCCGGCTGGTGTTCGGATAGGACTGGCGGAAGAAGGACCGCCAGATCTGCGATTCCTTGACGGACCGATAGAGGTCGCCTGGTCCCGGGAAGCTCATCGCTGCACCGGGATGCCGGCTTCCTGGCCGATCTGACCCAGGACGTTGTCCTTGTAGCTCTCCAACAGAACCTTCCCGTCAGGCGTGAAGCGCTCGAGCTCGAGCCGGTCCATGGTGATGCAGTTGGTGGGACAGCGCTCGACGCAGAGGTTGCAGCGGATGCAGCGCTCCTCGTCGATGATCATGGCGATCCCCCGCGGCCACGACTGGAAGAGGTCGATCTCCGGGTCGTCGCCGCCGACCTGCGCCTTGTCGATCATGTAGATGACGCCCTCGGGGCAGACATCGGCGCAGAGCCCGCACAGGATACAGCGGGGTCCGTCGATGTTGATGTTGTGGTTGCACTGCAGGCAGCGGGCGCCTTCCTCGATGGCGGTGCGGGTGTCGTAGCCGACCTCGACGAGGCTGGTGAAGTCGCGGCGCATCTCCGGCGGGGCCATCGGGATGTGGTGGCGCTCGAAGCCCTCGTAGTCCTTGGGCATGTCGTGGTCGAGGGCCTGTGTGATCACCGCGCGGTTGATGACAGGTAGCTCCTCGAGCTCGAGGTCGCGCGCGCCGGCGAGCCAACGGTCGACGGCGCGCGCCGCGCGGCGTCCCCTGCCGGCGGCCTCGATGATCGTGGCGGGTCCCGTCACGAAGTCGCCGCAGGCGAAGACGCCATCCACGTTCGTCGCGAAGGAGTCCGTGTTGGTCCCGACATAGCCGCGGCTGAAGTCGAACTTGAGCGCGTTGTACGGCGTGCCATCGGCGTGCTGGGGCGTCGTCCCGTTCAACGGATTCGTGCGCCAGGACGAGATGGAGCCGCCATCGACGATCGACCGGGTATCGGTCACCCCCAGGTGGCGGTTCAGCTTGGCGCCGAACTCGCCAAGGACGTTGTTGTCGGCCGCCTGGCTGGTGCAGGGGATGACCATGTCGCAGGTGATCGTGAATTCGCTGCCCGGGATCGGCTCCGCCGAGCGGCGCCCGCTCGCGTCCGGCGGTCCCAGCCGAGTGCGTTGGAAGGTCATGCCTTTAACGTGGCCACGGTCGTCGGAGATGACCTCGACCGGGGAGGCGAAGAACTCGAACTTGACGCCCTCGAAGCGCGTCTCATGCTGCTCTTCCTCGTCGACCACCATCTCCTCGGGTCCACGGCGATAGAGGATGGTGCTGGTCTTGGCACCCAGCCGCAGGGCGGTGCGCGACGAGTCCATGGCGGTATATCCGCCGCCAACCACCACCACATGCTCGCCGACCCACTGCTCCTCTCCCAGGTTGGCGCGCTTGAGGAAGTCGACGCCATAGATCACGCCGTCGAGCTCTTCGCCCGGGACGTTCATGGCCACCGGGTACATGCAGCCGGCGGAGACCACGACAGCGTCGTGGCGCTCGCGAAGCTGGTCCAGAGTGACGTCGCGGCCGATCTCCACGTCGTAGTGGAACTCGACGCCGTGCTTCGCGACCCACGCCACGTCGAGCTCGATCACGTCACGCGGCAGGCGGAAGGCGGGAACTCCGATCAGGCACGTGCCACCGCCGGACGGCAGTGCCTCGTAGATGTGAACCTCGTGCCCGTAGCTGGCCAGCTCCTTCGCCACCGTCAGGCCCGCGGGACCGGCGCCCACCACCCCGACGCTGCGGCCTGTGGGTCGGGCGACCTGGACGTTGTCGGGCATGTTGTTGCCGTAGTGCCAGTCGACCAGGAAGCGCTTCATGGCGCGAATGGCCAGCGGCTTGTCGATGTCCGCGCGCCGGCACGCCTTCTCGCACGGGGCGCTGCACACGTAGCCGCAGATGGCGGCGACCGGGTTGGGATCGCGGGCGAGGATGTAGCCCTCCTCGAAGCGGCCCTCCGCGGCGAGCATCAGGTAGCCCCGGCAGTTGGTGTTGACCGGGCACCCTTCCTGGCACTCGATGTTGCACTGCAACCAGTCGACGCCGACCTCGGCGGTCTGGAACCGGAGCGGAATTGCGTTCTCTGAGATCACCAGCGCTCGCTCATGCCGTCCGAATCAAGGGCTTGAGGGGGTTCCCGAGGCGGGTCAGTCGGGGACGCCACGGGGGAACGACGCGGGGTGCCTCACGGGAAGCCTGCCGAGGAGCCGCGCAAGGAGCCACCGTGGGCCGATGCTACCGTTCGCCGCTTCAGCGTGTCAAAGAAGGGTGCGCGGCGCCAGCGGAACGTCAGCGGAAGAAGAAGGCCTCCATCACGCGCCGCGTGATGGGCGCCGCGAAGTCGCCGCCGGTCCCCAGCGGCACGGTGACCACCACGGTGGCGGACGCGATGGTCGGGCCGTTCATGGGCGCGAAGGCCGGGAACCATGCATCCGGATCCGGCCCGCCGGTCTCCGCGGTGCCGCTCTTGCCCGCCGCGGCGATGGGGAAGCCCGCGAAAGCTCGGGTGGCGGTTCCGAGCGGCGAGGTGACCACCGCGCGCAGCGTGGTCACCACGAAGTCCATTGCCGCGCGCGAGAGCGGGATCTTGTGGTGAACGGTTGCCTTGCTCTGGTACACGACCTTTCCATCCGGCAGCGTCGCCTTGAGCACGATGCGGGGCTGCCAGAGCGTTCCGCGGTTGCCCCAGGCCGCGTAGGCGGTGGCGAGCTGGAGTGGCGTCCCGAGGAAGGACCCCTGTCCGATCGCCAGCTGGATCTGGTCAAACGGACCGTACGGTGAGTACTTGCCGTCCCATCGCCTGTGCGTCTTGAAGTAGGCAGCATCGGGCAGGACGCCGGGGCTCTCCGACAGGAACTGGATGCCGGTCCCCTGGCCGAACCCAAAGGCGGCCTGCAGATCGGTCAAGGCGGTCTTGTTGCGCTGGTAGACCAGGATGCTCAGCGGCATGTAGGTCGTGTTGCAGCTCAGCGCCATGGTGTCGACCCAGGGGCGGTATCCCGCGAGCGATTCCTGCATCCAGTTCTTGAACGTGAATCCGGAGTAGGTCCACGTCCCGGGGCAGAGCATCGTCGTCTCTGCGGTAACGGTGCGTGTCTGCAGTGCGGCGCCCAGGGTGAAGGGCTTGAACGAGGAGCCGGCCGGGTAGGCCCCAAGCACGGCCTTGTCGATGATCTGCTCCTGGCTGGGGTGGGCGAGCGGGACACCGCTCATGGTCCTGCCCAGGGTCATCGCGTTCGGGTCGAAGGCTGGGAGCGAGGCGAGGACCCAGACCTCGCCGCTGCGTGGGTCGACCGTCGCGTTGCCGACGCGTGGGTAGCGGCTCATGGCCGCCTCCGCGGCCCGCTGCAGGTCCGGCTGCAGGCTGATGGTCAGCGAGGCGCCCGGCGTCATTGGCGTCTCGAAGACGACGGCATGCTCCCCGTCCGGCCGCGCGGCGAGGAGGGTGAAGCCTGGCGTGCCGCGGAGCAGCGCCTCCGCACCGCGCTCCAGCCCGCTGCGGCCAACCCAGTCGCCGGCCTGGTAGCCCTTGGCGGCCAGGGTCTTGAGGTCGTCCGCGGTCACCTTGCTCACGTAGCCGATCGCCTGCCCGGCGAGCGTCTCCTGCGGGTATACGCGCATCCCGTCGCCGCGGGTCATGGCGAAGACCGTCCCGTTGCGCGAGACGATCCGCCCCCGGGTCGAGATCTGCCGGGTTAGCTTCAATGAGCCGTCGCTGCCGAGCTCCGGGAAGAGCAGCTCGGGGCTCCAACGCACCGACCACCCTGAGCCACCCTGTCCCAGGAGG
>VBGQ01000138.1:8296-12821 GCA_005882055.1 Chloroflexota bacterium | reverse complement strand
CCCGCACTCCATCGACAAGCCGAGGGATGCCGCCCCGCCGACGGTCGCGGCGCTGAGTGCCTCGTCGACGGCCATGCCCAGCACGGTCGCCCCGAGGCCGATGACCAGGGGCATCTGGCCCCACCCGCCGAAGGTGCCGGCGTTCGAGTCGCTCGCCAGCGCGACCGTCACTCCGGCATCGAGGAGCGCGCGGGCCGGCGGCAGGCGGTCGCGCATGACGAGTGCGGGAGCGGGGAGAAGCGTCGCGACCGTATCGGAGCCCTTGAGCGCGGCAACGCCGCTCTCGTCGAGCTGCTCGAGATGGTCGGCGCTGACCGCACCCAGCCGCACGGCAAGCTCCGTCGCTCCGCTGCGCGTCAGCTGATCCGCGTGGACGCGAAGCCCCAGGCCGGCCCGACGGGCGGCGGTCAGCACCGTTGCCGCGTCCTCCAACGAGAAGAAGCCCTGGTCGCAGAACACGTCACAGAATTGCGCGGTCCCGGCGGCGGCGACCGCGGGGACCATCTCGTTGGCGACGAGGCGCGCGTAGTCAGCGGGTGATGCCGCCTCTGGCGGAATCGCGTGAGCTCCCAGGAAGGTTCGCACCACCCGGAGCGGCAAATCCTCCGCGGCCTTCCCGATGAGCCGTAAGGCGCGGAGCTCCTCATCGGTCGAGAGCCCGTAGCCGGACTTGCACTCCACCGTGGTCGTCCCGGCCGCCAGCTGCGCTGCCAGGCGGCCGCGTGCAAGCTGAAAGAGGTCGTCATCGGACGCGCTGCGGGTGGCTGCAACCGTCCGCAGGATCCCGCCGCCGGTGTACGGCTCGCCGGCAAGGCGGGCGGCCGCCTCATCGGAGCGATCGCCGGCGAACAGTGGGTGCGTGTGGGCATCAATCAGGCCGGGCGTGACGAGAGCCGACCCCAGTTCGATCACCTGGTCCGCATCGGGCTCTGAAGGCAGGTCGTCCGGTGCTCCAACCCATACGATCCGGCCGTCGGCGACGAGCAGGGCCCATGGGGAGAGCGCCTGGGGTGCCTGCGCCGCGTGCGGTTGCGCCACGGCGAGCCGGCCGCTGCCGGTGAAGAGGGAGGTGCCGATGATCATTCGCCTCACGATACTTGCCGGGGCGGGAACCGCGAGCCGGGTCTGGGTGTACGGGTGGCGACGAGGTGGAGGGCCGTCCACTGACCGATGCGGAACTGATCGAGGAGGCACGAGGTGGGGACGTGGCCGCCTACGAGGAGCTGGTGCGCCGATACGAGGAGCTCGCCTTCCGAACGGCCTACCTGGTGTGCGGCGACGCGGATGACGCTCGTGACGCGGCCCAGGAGGGGTTCGTCAGGGCGTACGGCGCGTTGAACCGATTCCGGGCCGGAGCGGAGCCGCGCCCATGGCTCCTGCGCATCGTCGCCAATGCCGCGCGCAATCGGCGGCGCGCCGCCGGGCGGCGCGCCGGGCTGGCGCTGCGGAGTGCGCAGGATCGCCCCTCGGACGGCGCGGCCCCGTCGCCCGAGGTGGCGGTCCTGGCCGGGGAGCAGCGTGCCGAGCTGCTGGCCGCGGTGGATCGGCTGAGCGATGACGATCGCCGGATCATCACCCTGCGATGGTTCGCGGACCTCTCGGAACGGGAGATGGCCGCCGTCCTGGACGTCCCGCTGGGAACCGTGAAGTCGCGGTTGTCGCGCGCCATGCAGCGGCTGCGCGCGGTCATGAGAGGGAGTGATGACCGTGGCTGAGCCGATGGCCTGGCCGCCGCGCGACGAGGACGCGCTGGCATCCGCGCTCGCCGATCTATCGAGGGACTTGGCCTACCCGGCCACGCCGTCCATCGCATCCGCGGTGACGCTGCGGCTCCGAGAGGGTTCCGCGAAAGGTCGCCGTCGCGGTCGCCGATGGGCCCTCCCGGCCCGGAGCATCGCATTCGCGCTGCTGGCTCTGCTGGTGCTGGCAGGGGCCGCGGTCGCCTTTGGCATCGTGATCGGCGGCCTGCGCATCAGCTTCGCGCCGGGGACGCCGCCGCCTCTGCCATCCGCGGTGGTCCAGAGCCGGGCCTTCGGGAGCGAGGTCAGCCTCGATGAGGCTCGCCGGCGCGCGGGGTTCGGGGTCTTGGTCCCCTCGCTGGCGGCCATCGGTCAGCCGGAGCACGTCTACTTCAATGGGGTCCCGAGCGGCGGCACCGTCTCGCTGGTCTGGGGGCCGGAACCCGGCTACCCCGCGAGCGTCACGGGCGTTGGGCTGGTGGTCACCGAATTCCAGGCAACGGTCGATCCGGCGGTCTGGGAGAAGCTGCTCTACGAGGGCACCAGCGTGTCGGACACGCTCGTCAATGGCCACGCCGCGCTCTGGATCTCCGGCGGCGAGCACACCTTCTTCTATCGCGACTCCAGCGGCCGCCGTGTCGACTCGAGCCTGCGGGTGGTTGGGGACACGCTCATCTGGCAGCGCAACGGGTTGGTACTGCGCGTGGAGGGGGCGCCGAGCCTTTCGGCCGCCGCGGAGGTGGCCCGCTCCCTCCGCTAGGATCGCCGCTCACGGCCGCGGCCGCCGCATCGCACGCGTCCATGTGCAGGCTGCGTCACCTACGGACCAGGGAAGGCGTTCTCGATGCCCGGAATGTGCTTTCTCTTGGAGAGAACGTGACCACCAGATCACAAACGGCCACAGAGCTGGGCAAGTTGGTCCCGCTGACGGCCGCTGGGCATCGTCGTTGGACAGTAGGAGCGACCTACGGCACATCGGGCTGGGCGGTCGTCGCCAGGCCCGAGGCGGCCCCGGTGGGTGGCCCGATGGGTCAGCCCAGCTCGGGCTCGGCGATCGGGTCGGCGTTGGGGCGGCGACGCAGGGTGGCGAGCATCAGGCCGGCCAGGATGGTGCCGGCACCCAACAGCTGCACGACCGACGGACGCTCGTTGACCAGCAGGATCCCCAGCAGGACAGATGCGACCGGCTGGATGGTGAGGATCACGCTGGTCAACACCGCCGGCAGGCGCGGGAGTGAAACGCTGATCAGCAGCCAGCCCACCACCTGTGAAGCGACGGCCGCCAGCGCGGCCACCCAGGTCGCATCGAAGAGCGGTCCCGCCGGCCGGCGCAGGTCCGCGTTGCCGCGGCGCAGCGCCATCAGGAACCCGGCGTAGCTGACGCCGGTCACGACTCCAGTGACGACACCGAGCCCGGGATTGCTGCCGTACGCGCCGGAGCCGATGACCCCGGAGATGAGCACGACGCCGAGCAGCACGATCGGCATCGCGGCGAGCACGCGGTTCGAGGGCCGCTCCCCAAGCAGCCACCAGGCCAGAAGGGCCACGATGACCACCTGCGTATTGCCCAGAACGGTGGCGAGCCCCGCTCCGACGTACTCGATGGTGTGGTGCCAAACCACCAGGTCGATCGCGAAGAAGATGCCCGCCAGCCACGCCAGCCGGACCTGTGCCGCGGGCCGTGGACCGTACGCGCGCCGTTCGCTCCACGCCAGGACGGCCAGGAACGGCAGCGCGTAGAGGCATCGGAAGATGGCAGCGGTCGCCGGAGAGGCGCCTGAGAGGCGGACGAGCACCGCCGAGAAGGCGATCGACAGGGCGCCCAGCACGGCGGCCCGGACGGGTCGGTCGGCGAGAGCCACGAAGGGATTGGCGGACGGACGGTCGGTGACGCGGGCGGCCATCCGGACGGAGCCTACAGGAGCCCATCGCGCGGCGCGCGGAGGCCACGCCCGCTACTTGCAGTGACCGCCGACGGGAAGGAAACTGCCGGCGTCCCATCGAGGCCGCGTAGATGCCGAGCTATCCCACCGGTACGGTCACCTTCCTGTTCAGCGACATCGAGGGCTCCACCCTGCTCGCCGAACAGCGTGGCGACGAGTGGCCAAAGCTCCTCGAGGCCCATCGCGAGATCCTGCGGCGGGCCATCGCGAGCGGTTCCGGCAGCGAGGTCGGGACCGAGGGCGACTCCTTCTTCGTCGCCTTTCCAACCGCCGCGGGCGCCGTCGCCGCGGCGGTGCAGTCGCAGCGCGAGCTCGCGGCCCACGAATGGCCGGGAGGGTCTCCGATTCGCGTGCGCATCGGTCTGCACACCGGTGAGGCGACGTTGGCGGGCGAGGACTACGTGGGCATCGACGTGCATCGGGCGGCCCGGATCGCAGCGGCCGGCCATGGCGGCCAGGTCCTCCTCAGCGATTCGACGCGGGTCCTCACGGAGGGAACGCTCCCGGAGGGTGTCGAGCTGCGAGACCTTGGCCAGAGGCGCCTGAAGGACCTGTCGCGTCCCGAGCGCATCACCCAGCTGGTGATCGAGGGCCTCCCCTCGGACTTCCCGCCGCTCAAGACGCTGGACGCGACCCCCAACAACCTGCCGACCCAGCTCTCGAGCTTCCTGGGGCGCGAACGCGAGCTGACCGAGGTCGAGACGCTGCTCGCCAAGACCCGGCTGCTCACCCTGACGGGTCCGGGCGGGACCGGGAAGACGCGCCTCTCGCTGCAGGTTGGGGCGCGCGTCGCTGATCGGTTCGCGGACGGCATCTTCTTCGTGCCGCTCTCCACGCTCCGGG
>VBGQ01000138.1:0-8286 GCA_005882055.1 Chloroflexota bacterium | reverse complement strand
GAACGTCGCATCCTCCTGATCCTCGACAACTTCGAGCAGGTGAGCGACTCGTCCCCGAAGATTGCTGAGCTGCTGGGCGCGGCGCCCGGTCTGAGCGTCCTCGCCACCAGCCGCAGCGCCCTGCGGATCTACGGCGAGCGTGAGTACCCGGTCCCGCCGCTGGCCACACCCGATCCGCGGCGTCACGACTCGGTCGAGTCGCTGACGCAGTACGAATCGGTCGCCCTGTTCATCGAGCGGGCGATGGCAGTCAAGCCGGACTTCAGCGTCACCAACGAGAACGCGCCCGCCGTTGCGGAGATCAGCGCGCGGCTGGACGGCCTCCCCCTGGCGATCGAGCTGGCCGCGGCGCGGGTCAACGTCCTCGCTCCCCAGGCGATGCTGGCGCGCCTGGGCGACCGGCTGAATCTTCTCTCCGGCGGCGGCCGCGATCGCCCGGAGCGGCAGCAGACGCTGCGCGGAGCGATCGACTGGAGCTACGAGCTGCTGACCGATGACGAGCGGGCGCTCTTCCGGCGCCTCTCCGTCTTCCTGCGCGGCGCCCGATTGGACGCCATCGAGAAGGTGTGCCCGGGGGACGAGCTGCACATCGACCTGCTCGATGGCCTCAGTTCGCTCGTCGAGAAGAGCCTGCTGCGCCAGGTGCCGGCGGGCGATGGCGAGCCCCGCTTCCTGATGCTCGGCACCATCCGCGAATACGCACTGGAACGCCTCGCGGAGAGCGGTCGCGCGGACGAGCTGCACCGCAGGCATGCCGAGCACTTCGCCGGACTCGTGTCGCAGGCGGCGCCCAACCTGCTCGGCGACGACAAGCGCAAGTGGCTGGACTGGCTCGAGGAAGACCACGACAACATCCGTGACGCCATCGACTGGGCCACGGAGAACGCCGAGACGCTGATTGCGCTGCGGCTGGTGGCAGGGCTGTGGCGCTTCTGGCAGATGCGCGGGTACCTCGTCGAGGGAAACCAGCGCACCAAGCGCGCGCTCGACCTGCCGGGCGTCGCAGATCATTCCCTGGAGCATGCCGACGCGCTGGAGGCGCTCGGGGGCCTGAACTGGTGGATGGGGGACTTCCCCGCCTGCATTGCGGCCTACCGCGCGTGCCTCGAGCTTCGCAAGGAGATCGGCGATCTGGGGCTGCTCGCCGAGGCGTACTACAACCTCTCCTTCCCGGTCGGCTTCTATGGCTTCGACAAGCCCCCGGGATCCGGTGACGAGTCGCTGGAGCTGATCGCCGAGGCCATGCGGATCTTCAAGGACCTTGGCGACCGCGCGGGGGTTGCCAAGGCCGAGTGGGCCTACCTGACCGTCGGCTGGCGGGACCGGCAATTCGAGACGGCGCGGCTTCATGGTGAGGCAGCGGTGCCCCTCTTCCGCGAGCTGGGCGACCAGTTCATGCTTGCCTGGTCGCTGTACGACCTCGGGGAGATCGACGTTGCCGAGGGGGGCCTGCAGATCGCGCGCGAGCGGCTCGCCGAGGCGCTCCGGATCTTCGTCGACGCCGGTGACGTCTCCGGCTACACGCTCGTCCTCGACGCCTTCGCGGCGCTCTGCATGGCGATGGGCGACCTCGAACGAGCCGCGCGTATCTCCGGTGCGGTCGACAACCTGGAGCGCCTCACCGGAGCGGGTCTGAACCCGCTGAACCGCACGATCATCGGCTACGACCCGAGCGCGCTTCGGGATCGCCCCGAGCTGCGGGCCGCGTGGGACGAGGGAGCCAGGATGGAGATCCAGGACGTCATCGCCTATGCCCTGGAGACCGAGGTCCCGGAGGGTGTCGCGCCCCAGACCGGTGTCGGCTCGGCGCCTGCTTTCTAGGCCGGGGCGGCCAGATCGCGCCGCTGGAAGATCCATAGCGCATAGGCCAGCGGGACGGCGATGACGGCGACCAGCAACGCCAGGTCGAAGGGATCGGCCTTGCCTGCGAGGATCTCGCCGGGCTCGAAGTGGTGGAAGAGCGAATACTCCTGGGCCCACTGCGCATCGGTCCAGAACGAGCCCAGGATCTCCAGGAAGTAGTTGGCCAGCAGGAATGCGAGCGATAGACCGATGGCGGGGCCCGGTCGGTCGAAGCTGGCGGAGACCGCCAGGCTGAAGCTGGCGAAGGCCCCCCACAGCAGGACTCCGTTCAGCCACATCAACGGGAAGCGCCCCAGGTCAAGTTCCCCGGTGAGCCCCTGGCTGACGGCACCGATGGCCATGCCGATGAGGAGGGCCGCGATCAGGAGCCCCACCATGGCGAAGATCGCCACGAGGTGGGTCAGCAGGTAGCTGCGTCGTGGCAGCGGACGCGCCAGCAGGACCTCGAGCGTGCCGGCCTGCCGCTCGCCGGCGATCGCCAGGGCGGCACCGCCGACGGCGAAGATGCCGATCAGGGAGATGAGCAGCGGATGCTGCGTTCCAAGGGTGATCGCGCCAGTAACCGTGAACAGGTTCCCCGAGCCGAAGTTGGTGAACTGTTTCAAGAATGGGCTCTGGTTGGCCAGCTGGCGCAGCGCTTCCGAGAATTGGCTGTAGAAGAAGAGCAGCAGCCAACCCCAGACGATTGTTGCCAGCGTGATGATCACCAGCCGCGTGGCGGCAAAGCGCCAGATCCTCAGCAGGAGCACGCCGTTCATGGCGCCTCTCCCTGGGGCTGTGCGTCGCGCGAGGGCCGCCCGGCCATCGCGGGACCCTCGCCATCCGCGTAGAACTCCAGGAACGCCTCTTCCAGGCTGGCCGGCTCTATGGTCAGGTCCTCCAGCGCCGGCGACGCGATCGCGCGCACGAATGGGCCGACCTCTCCTTCGAGGGTGGCGATCGCCCGGTCTCCGCGCACCTGCAGGTCGGCAAGCCCCGGCACGAACGAGAGGTCGGGGGCGGCGCCGCGCCAGCGCAGCGTGATCCGTCGCTTACGGCGGGCCAGCAGGTCCTGAACGGTCTGCAGCGCCATCAGCTCTCCGGCGCGAATGATCGCCACCCGGTCGCAGATGCGCTCGACCTCGGGCAGCACGTGGGAGCTGAAGAAGATCGTGCGGCCGGCCGCCTTGAGATCCTCCAGGATGCCGTAGAAGGCGTGCTGCATGAGGGGATCGAGCCCTTCGGTCGGCTCGTCGAGGATGGCGAGCTCCGGGTCATGCTGAAGCGCCTGAATCACTCCCAGCTTCTGGCGCATGCCCCGGGAGTAGTCGCGGATTCGCCGCCGCAGGTCGTGGGTCGACAGCTGGAGCCGTTCGCAGAGCTCCGCCCGCCGCGCCGCCGGCTGGCCCTGCAGGTCGGCCAGGTAGTCTAGCGCGTCCTCTCCGGAGAGCGACCCGTACAGGGCGATGCCGCCCGGCAGGTAGCCGGTGCGCCGCCGGATCTCGACGCTCTGGGTACTGACGTCGAGGCCAAGGACACGCGCGGTGCCCGAGGTCGCGTGGAGGAAGCCGAGCAGCGTCCGGATCGTGGTCGACTTACCGGCGCCGTTTGGTCCCAGGAAGCCAAAGATCTCTCCGGCACGCACCTCCAGCGAGAGCGCGTTGAGCGCGTGCACCGACCCGTAGTGCTTGGTCAGCCGCTCGGTCGCGATTGCCGGCGGCGCCCCGCCGCGCGCCTCACCCTCCATGCTCGCAAGCCTACCCGAGCTAGCCCAGGATGCGGGCGTCGCGGTAGCCGGCGGAGAGCAGCTCGCCCTTCTCGAATCGCTGGGGGTCGAACTGGGCGAGACGCGGGTCCGGGCGACCACGGACGAGGTCGGCGACGTGGCGTCCGAGGGCGGGCGCCAGCTTGAACCCATGTCCGCTGGTGCCGGCATCCACGAACACGCCCTCCGCGATCTCGCCGATCACCGGTTGCCAGTCCGGGCTGACGTCGTAGAGGCTCGCCCAGCCGCCGCGCGGCTCCGCGTCGTGCATGAGCGGGTATCGGCGGGCGACTGCGTTCTCCAGCTCGAGCTCTTCGTCGCGCCGGATCGACCTGTCGAACTGGTCTGGATTGACCGGTTCTCCCGGATGCGTCCAGCCCATCACGTACTGGTCGGCTCCCTCCGGGCGGCAGTAATAGCCGGTGACGAGGTCGCTGTGGCCGAAGGGAATGCGCGCCGGGTCGGCCAGGCGAGTGGTGGCGACGACGTGGCGTTCCACCCCCAGAGGGAGCTCGACCCCGACCTGGCGTGCGAGCGGCGCGGTCCACGGCCCGGCAGCGATCAGCAGGCGCTCAGCCTCGAGGCTCTCCCTGCCCGGCAGCCGAACGACGGCGCCGCCCCCGGGCCGCAGCTTCAGCTCCTGCACCGTCGCATGTGAACGAAGGACGGCTCCCGACGCGACCGCGCCGGCCATCAGCCCTGCTGTGGTCCCGGCTGGATCCGCGTAGCCAGCCTCGACCTCGTAGGCGCCGATTCCGATGTCGTCCAGGGCGAACTGCGGGAACTGCCGCGCCAGGTCGTCGCCGCGGTGCAGCTCGACCCGGATCTCGAGCGTGTTGAGGCGCGCGGCGTTATCGGTCACCCCTTGCGCGTCCTGTGGGGGATGCAGGTACAGGAACCCGGTGCGCCGGTACCCCGAATCGTGTCCCCGGCCGATCTCCTCGAAGTCCAGCATCATCCGGATGCTGTCGCGGGCCGCCTCGGCCAGGAACCCATTCGTGTAGTAGGCACGGCACACCCCGCTCGAGAGGCCGGTAGGCCCGCCCGCTGGCGCCAGTCGCTCAATCACAGTCACGCGTGTGCCTGACCGGGCAAGGTGGTACGCGGCGCTCGCGCCGTGGACGCCCGCACCGATGATGACCACATCCGAGCCTCGGTCATTCACGAGACCAACCTCCGAGCGCCTGAGCTAATCGGATTCGAGCTCTCGCTCTTCCGCGAGCGCGGCCGCGAAGAGCGCCAGAGTCTCGTCCGAGAAGAGGACGAAGCGCACGTGGCTGAGCGTCGTCTCGCCGCGCAGGTGCTCGGCGACGGTGCGCACCGCAAGCCGCGCTCCGTCGGGTCCCGGGTAGCCGTAGATGCCCATGCTGATGGCCGGCAGCGCCAGGCTGCTCGCCCCCAGCTCGTCGCAGAGCTGGAGGCATGACCGATAGGCGCCGGCGAGATGCTCCGGCTCGCCGTGGGCTCCTCCCCGCCAGACTGGCCCCACTGCATGCAGGACCCATTGCGCCGGCAGCCGGTGCGCGCTCGTCTCCACGGCGGTGCCGGTCGGCGTGCCGTCCGGATAGCGACGGGCCATCTCGTCCATCAGCCCGGGCCCCGCTGCGCGATGGATCGCGCCATCCACGCCGCCGCCCCCGCGCAACGCCTAGTTGGCCGCGTTCCCGATCGCATCCACCTCTTGGCGCGTGATGTCGCCGGCGTGGAGCTCGAGGCGCCTGCCGTTGATGGTCAGGCCGGCTGCCGACATCACCGCTGCTGGATCGTGGCTCGCCAAAGGGCCCGCATGGTCGGCCGTTGGCCATAGAGGAGCACGCCGGCCTCGTAGATGCGCGCTGCAACGAAGAGCCCGCCCAGGATCCCGACCAGTGCCAATGCCACGCTGAGTACGTACTCCCACGGCGCCGGGTCCGAAAGCACGATGCGCGCCGGGAAGAAGAATGCGGAAGCGAGCGGCACGAAGGAGAGGAGCCGGACCCAGCCCGCATGCTGACCATGGAGCCAGCGGCCGCGTAGAGAATCGTGTACTGGATGAAACCGGTCACGAAGAAGATCCCGAACCAGACCAGCACGGAGGGCGTGACGCCCGGGAGGGTCGTCGCTGCCGAGCCGCCGAGCAGGGTCTCGGAGAGCCGCCCCTGGAGCAGGAAGCCCAGACCCGCGGCGAGGAGCACTACGAGGTATTGGGTGAGGCCCGCCGCCCCGTTGCCGAGCACCTTGCCAAAGAGCAGCTGACGGGGCGTCGCGGCGCTGATCAGCAGCTCCATGACGCGCGAGCTCTTCTCCTCGGCGACGCTGGCGGCAACCCAGTTCCCGTACACCTGGATGGCCATGAACATCAGGATCACGAAGATCGTCGCGAGCGCGTAGGAAGGCACGAACTGGTCCTGGTTGCGCCGCGCTGCGACCGGGTCCGCGGGCGTGGTCGCGAAGGCGGTCGGCGCGAAGATACGAGTGCGATCCGACGCCGCCACCCCGGCTCGTTGGAGGCGATCCGCGATCGCGAGTGATCCCGCCGCCTGCCGCACGAGAGCGAGCCTCTGACTGGCCGGAGCGTCCTTGCTGAAGTAGTCGAATGCAATATCTCCATTCGCCGCTCGCGACAGCGAGAGGAGGCCGTCGAGCTTGTCCGTCCGCACCTGGTCCTTGGCCGACGCTGGGTCGGAGGTGGCGACCAGGGAGAAGCGCGACGCGCGGCTGCCGTTCTGGGAGCCGCCGCCCGCGCCGGACGCGTTGAGCGAAGCCTGGAGGGTTGCCACCGGGTCGACCGAGAGATCGGCCGCCGTCGAGTAGACCGCGATGCGCGAGGGCTTGTCCCCGCCGATCACCCGGATCCCGAGGGGGAGCAGGGTCAGGGCGATGCCCACGATGGCGATCGCCACGGTAAGGATCGCAAACGTCCGGGTCCGAACCCTGATCAGGTATTCGCGCCGGGCGACGTAGTACGCGTTCGGGAAGAGGTCCCCGACCCAGGGAAGGCGCCTCATTGGGTTTCCTTCCCTGCCGGGACCGATGCCTCGCGCTCCTGCCGTCCGCTCGCCAGGTGGCGCTCCTCCTCGATCTCCCGGTTGCCGACCCGCTCGATGAAGATCTCCTCGAGGCTTGGGTCCGCGATCTCGAAGAGCGTCACTCGCTCGCCGCGGGCGAGCGCTGCCTGCAGAATCGATTCAGGGTCGGTGCCCGTCGCCACGTGCATCTCCAGGTAGTCCTCCCCGCGCCGGGTGAGCGTCACGCCTGGGATCTGTTCGACCCACTCCAGGCCGTCGCTGCTCGGGGGAAGCTCGCCACCCGCCGTCGTGGTTGCGGCGCCATCGGTCTCGTCCACCGCGAGGCGGACCACCTGGCGGCCCATTCGCCGCTTGACCTCGCGGAGTGGCCCTGATTCCACCACCCGGCCGCGGTCGATGATGGTGATCGCCTCGCACAGCTCCTCGACCTGGTCCATCTGGTGGGTGCTGAAGATCAGCGTCTTGCCGCGGTCGCGCATCTCCAGGAAAGCCTCCTTCAGGAGCTGCACGTTGACCGGGTCGAGGCCGGAGAAGGGCTCGTCCATGATCAGCACCTGCGGGTCGTGCAGGATCGCGGCGATGAACTGGATCTTCTGCTGGTTCCCCTTGGAGAGCTCCTCGACTCTTCGGTCGCGGTACTCCGGCACCCGGAAGCGCTTGAGCCAGTCCTCGACTTCGGCGGTGGCCTGCGCTTCTGGCACCCCGTACAGCGCGGCGAAGAAGCGCAGTACGTCGATCACCTTCATGCGCAGGTAGAGGCCGCGCTCCTCCGGCAGGTATCCCCACGTCCGGCGGGCCAGATCGGTGTTCGCCCTTCCCTGCCAGGTCACGCTCCCCGAGTCCGCGCGCAGGATGTCGAGCACGATGCGCATGCAGCTGGTCTTGCCGGCGCCGTTGGCGCCCAACAGACCGAAGATGCGACCCGGCTCGACGCTGAAGCTGACGCCATCGAGCGCCCGGACCGGTCCGAATGACTTGCTGACGTGATCGACGACGAGGCTCACGAAGCGAGAGCCTAGCGGACGAAGATCGACGCCGTCCCGACCATGATCCGCGCCGCTGCTACACTTCGGATCCCGA
This sequence comes from Chloroflexota bacterium, assembly GCA_005882055.1. Lineage (GTDB taxonomy): Bacteria > Chloroflexota > Limnocylindria > QHBO01 > QHBO01 > CF-82. The sequence continues at coordinate 591 of VBGQ01000138.1, read as the reverse complement.
ACCGCCGTCGCGCGAGACCTGGCGGTTCGCGCGTAATCGGCACCACCTGCGGAGAGCCAATTCCATGAAGATCGCTGTCCCTCGCGAGACGGCGGAAGGCGAAGCCCGCGTCGCGCTGACGCCGCAATCGGCCGCTCAGCTGATCGCCGACGGCAACCAGGTCCTGGTCGAGAAAAGCGCCGGGGAGGCTTCGTTCATCGACGATGCGGCGTACCGCGAGGCTGGTGCGACGATCGTCGAGGATGCTGACGGCCTCTACCGCGACGCGGACATGGTGCTGCGCGTGGCCCGACCATCCGAAGCGGAGGTGGGCCAGCTCAGAGAGGGCCAGGTGCTGGTCGGGACGCTCGGAACGCTCTCCAACCCGAAGCTGGCGCAGGCCCTGGCGGACCGCAAGGTGACCGCGATCAGCATGGACCTCATCCCGCGCATCACCCGCGCCCAGTCGATGGACTCGCTCTCCTCGCAGAGCACGGTGGCGGGCTACAAGGCAGTCTTGATCGCCGCAGAACGCCTCCCAAAGTTCATGCCATTGCTGACGACGGCGGCAGGTACGGTCCGGCCAGCCCGCGTCCTGGTCTTTGGTGCCGG
>VBGQ01000137.1 GCA_005882055.1 Chloroflexota bacterium | reverse complement strand
GGGGGGATTCGAACCCCCGACGGGTTTCCCCGAACCGCATTTCCAGTGCGGCGCCATAGGCCACTAGGCGACCTCTCCGGGACGGGCGATGCAGCGCAAGACGGACCGGGGAATGGCGGAGAGGGAGGGATTCGAACCCTCGGTGCTCATCGCACACCGCTTTTCGAGAGCGGCACCTTAAACCACTCGGACACCTCTCCCCCGGGCGGCGAGTCTACCAATGGGCCCGATGGAGTGGCAATCGAACGAGCGAGGCAGCAGAGCTCGCGCCGGGCGTGGGTTCAAGCCGAGGCAGGCGTCCCCTCGGCGAGACGTCGCGCCTCCGCTTCGCGAACGCCGGAGATGATCGACATCTGGTGGGGCAGTGCCTTGTTCCGCGCCAGCTGCAGGACGGTGCCCGCGCTCCCCCGCTCCTCGTCCGGAACGGCGAAGACCAGCGCCCTGACCTGCGTCTCGAGCAAGGCGCCCACGCACATCGGGCACGGCTCGTTCGTGGTGAAGATGGTCACGTCCGAGAGGCGGCGTGTACCGAGCTTCCGCGCGGCGGCGCGAATGGTGAGCATCACGGCATGTGCGGTTGGGTCGTCGTCGAGGAGGCTGCGGTCGTGGTCGCGGGCGATCATGGCATCGTCGAGGACCGCCACCGATCCGACTGGCTTCTCCCCTTCCTCGGCTCCACGACGAGCCTCGGCGATCGCCTCGGCCATGTAGAGCTCGTAGTTCACGTTTGTGCCTCCCACCCGAGGTGCGCCGGAACGCGGGACCGGCCCGGACCGCGCGAGTCTAGCAGAGCATTCCGAGGCTTCCGGCCAGCGTCCCGGCCCTCGCGAGCACCCAGCGACGCGCGCTGACCGGCACCCGACTTGCACAGATCGATCTCATCGTGACTCGTCATCTGCGGCGCATCGCCGCGTTCCTCGCGCTCCCGCTCCTGCTCGCGGTGGCGTTCTGGGCGCCCATCCCGAAGGTCGGCGATCCCGGCATCGATAAGGTGGTGGCCCAGGTGCACGCTCGCCTGCCAGGTTGGCACGTCGTGCGTGCCACCGACACCTGGGAAGGCGGGTACGCGGTGGTCGCCAGCTGCGGAGCGCGCGAGATGGGCTTCCAGCTCGTCCCTGGTCACGGCCTGCCTCCGGACGACGCGTGGCTTCAGCCCAACGACTGGTACTCCCGCATCTGGCTGGAGCGGGTCTCCGACTACCCAACCTTCCTCATCTGGCGGGCGCGCCCGCTCGTGGACCGCACGCTCAATTGCGACGGCCAGGTGGCTCGGGTCGGGAAGGGCCTGACGACCGGCACCTCCGGCAACGCGCGAGACGCCAGCGTTCCGGACGCCGGCCACCGGCGCATCGACTGAGGCCTGGACACGATCGAGCCCGGCCGCTGCGCCGGGCTCGATCCACGCCCCGGGCGAAGGGGCGTACACGAGGGATACGAACGAGCGCCCGACCCGTATCAGTGGGCCGGATGTATTCTTGCCGCCCGGGACCTCCGGGCCCGCCGTCTTGCGCGGCGGAGGTGATGCACCGAGCGCCGCAACCCGATCCCTGTGAGTGAATCAAGCGGCGCCGGATCAAGGTACCGAGGGTGACCGAACCCACGCCGCACGACGACGCCCTGGCTCAACGCATTCGCTCCGGCGATCGCGAGGCCCTCGGCGTCCTGTACGACCGCTACGCGTCGCTGGCTCTTGGGGCTGCCCTGCGCGTCGTGGCCGATCGAGAGGTGGCGGAGGACCTGGTGCACGACGCGTTCGTCGCGGTCTGGCGCAAGATCGACAAGTTCGATCCGGGCCGGGGAAGCCTGCGCTCGTGGCTGCTCACCGTGGTGCGCAACCGCGCGATCGACCGCGTCCGCGGCACACGGCAGACGATCGAGGTGGGTGAGGCAGATGCGCAGTCCCTGCTGCGCTCAACCCCCAACCCAACGTGGGAGGCAGCCGTTCAGCGGCTGTCAGCGGCGGAGCTGCGCGGCGCGATCAATGCGCTTCCCGGAGAGCAGCGCCAGGCGATCGAGCTTGCCTACTTCAGCGGGCACACGTATCGCGAGATCGCGACGATCACCGGGGTGCCGCAGGGGACCGCCAACGGACGCCTGCGGCTGGCGCTCGGCAAGCTGCGCGACACCCTGGCCTCCAGCACGGCGGCACCGCTTGGGGCGCCGGAGCCCCTGCCGGTGCGCGAGACGGACCGATGAGCGGACCGATGCAACCCCTCGACCACGCCGCCGTCGACGAGCTCGGTGCAGCGCTTGCGTTGGGAGCCCTGGAGCCCGATGAGCTGCGGGCGGTGATCGACCACCTTGAGACCTGTCCAGAGCCGCATGCCGAGCTGCGGTCGTTCCTGGGAGCGGGCGAGGTGCTGGCTGCGAGCCTCGAGCCAGTAGCTCCGACATCGGGACTTCGTGACCGGCTGATGGCCACCATAGCGACGACCCCACAGGAGCACGCTCGGGCGGCGACGTCGACGGCACCCACGGCCGCACCGACCGAGGAGCCGCGTGGTCGCGGCCCCTTCGACTGGTTCTCGCCGCGCCTCGCACGTCCGCTGGCTGCGGCAGCGGTCGTCGTGGCCGTCGCGGTAGGGATCTGGAACGTGTCGCTGCAGGGACAGGTCTCCCAACGAGACCAGGCGCTACGAGCCGTTGCGCAGGCGATCGCCTCTGGCCAGAGCGCCTTCCGGGTGAGCGGCAGCGGTGGATCCGGTTACGTGGTCGCCGACAAGAACGGGAACGCGAGCTTCGTGGGAGCGAATCTTGCCCCCCTGCAGGCCAACCAGATCTATGAGCTGTGGCTGATCGGTCCCGACAACAAGCCGGTAGCAGTCGGGACGTTCTCCCCGTCAGGCGCGGTTGCTGTGGTGCCGCTCGAACGTGGCATCTCGGGGTTCGCGGTCTTCGCCGTCACCGCCGAGACGCATCGGGTCGATGCTCCGACCCTGCCCATCGTGATGAGCGCCAAGCTCTCGAGCTGAGATCCCCGCCCCGTGGCTGGGCGTTGTCTGGCGGGGAAAGCCCGAGCCGGGACAAGCGTCCTGTATGCTGGAGGGCCGCCGTCCACTTCGGTGGTCCTCGCCTGGTCGATCGTTTCTTCTCGGACCGGCCCCGCGCCGTATAGCCGTTCGAGGAGAGATGGAGTTCCTGCAAGCCTGTGACGAACCGCCTGGCCGGTCGCATGAAGGACTTGGGCGTCGTGCAGCAGGCCAGCACCACCATCCTCGAGCTGGGCGCGGCGCTCGACGATCGGCTCCTGAAGGAAAACAGGCCCAGTGAGCGCATGCGCATGCTGCGCGACACCACCAATCGGATCATTCGAACGGCCAACGATGCCGCGCAGGCCTACAGTCGGGCGAGTCGGGCGATCGTCGCCGAGCTGGAGCGGCCGGACACGGATCCCGGCGCGGCCCGGGATCTGCGGCGGCGGCTGGACGCAGCTCGCCGGGACGTCATGGCCGCGCTGGAGGTGGCGCAACAGAGGTACCCCCCACCGGACGACGCGCCCAGTCCTGAGAGCCCGCAGCCCGAGGTCTGACGAGGACCGATTCTGTGGCCACCCCGGTACGTGGCGTGCCGGTAGCTGGCGTGCCCGAGAGGACTCGAACCTCCGACCTTCAGGTCCGCAACCTGACGCTCTATCCACTGAGCTACGGGCACCCGTCGCGGGCGGTGGCGGAGAGGGAGGGATTCGAACCCTCGGAAGAGGAAACCCCCTTCAACGGTTTAGCAAACCGCCGCACTAGGCCACTATGCGACCTCTCCGCGGAGCGGCGCCGATGATAGCATGGGGTCCCTCGCCGGCCGTGCCAGCCGCCCGGCGGAAATCGTGCCCCAAGCACCGTCACACGGACCACCCAAAGCCGCCATGCCTGAGCAGCGCCTACCCATCATCGGCACCGGAAGTCAGACCACTCCGACCGAGGCGGTGCTGCGCGCAGGGCTCGACGCGGCGGGCCTTCCGGTGGTGGTCGAGCACTGGGAGCCGCGCCCGCATCTGCTGGGCGAGGCGATCACCAAACTGCGGGGACGCGAGTACCTTGGCGCGCTGGTGATTGCACCGCACAAGGAGAAGGCGAGCTCCCTCATAGGCAGCCTCTCCGAGGACGCGCGGCTGAGTGGCGCGGTCAACGTGATCGTCCGCGACGCGAGCCGCCTGCGCGGCCACAACACCGACATGGAAGGTATCCGGGCTGGCATGGCGGCCATCCTGCCGCGCGCCCAGGGCCGCTGGCCGCGCGTTGCGGTGGTCCTCGGAGCAGGCGGTGGCGCCAGGGCGGCCGTTGCGGTGCTCATCGGCTCGAGCTTCCAGCACGTGGCGGTCTTCAACCGGCACCTGCACAAGGCGGAGGCGCTGGTCGCCCACTTCGCCCGCAGCGCACGGCACATGGAGCTCCGCGCGCGACCGTGGCACGAGACGATCCTGGAGGCGGAGGTGAGTCGCGCCGAACTGGTGATCGACGCCAGCGGCCTCGGGGCGGACGAAGCCGCGAGCTCCATCTCACCCGAGGCGCTGCCGGACGGCCTCTTCGTGCTCGACCTCGCCCTGCACCGCGCCGAGACGGCGCTCATGCGCGAGGCACAGGCGCGCGGGGGCACCGTGGCGAACGGGCAGGTCAGCTTCCTGGCGGCCCAGGCTGCGGCGTTCCACCTGTGGACCGGCGCGGAGCCACCCGGCGACGTGCTGCGCGAGGCGCTGTCCTCCGCGCTTGGCAGCGGCGACCGCGAGGTCGCGGTGGCCGGCGACTAGAGACCCGATGTTCTATACGTCGGGGTGGGTGCACGTCATCTGCGGCTGCATGTTCTGCGGCAAGACCGATGAGATGCTCCGCCTCTTGCGACGCTTCGCGATAGCCGGCCGCCAGGTCGTCCTGATCAAGCCCAGCCTCGACACGCGGACCGATGACGTCAACGTCGTCTCGCGGTCCGGCGCGCGGCACCCGGCCATGGCCGTCGATCACTCGCGGGAGATCGAGGCGCTGGTGGGTGACGCGGACATCGTGGCCATCGAGGAGGGGCAGTTCTTCGACGAGGGACTCCCGGACGTGGTGGAGGTGCTCGCCGACGGCGGGAAGCAGGTGCTGGTGACTGGCCTGGACCGTGACTTCCGGGGCGTCCCGTTCGGCCCGATGCCCCGGCTGATGGCGCTCGCCGACCAGGTCACCAAGCTGACCGCCATCTGCGTCGTGTGCGGGGAGCAGGCGACGCGAACACAGCGGCTGATCGATGGGCATCCGGCTGGCGCGGACTCGCCGCTCATCGTCATCGGCGGCATGGGCGATGAGACCTACGAGGCGCGCTGCCGCCTGCACCACGAGGTGCCTCCGCCCTCCGGCACCGGGTAAGCCGATGCCCGAGCATGGCTCGCCGGCGCGCTGGATCGAGGGCGCCATCGGTCTGGTCGGCTGGTCTCGAATCCGATGGCTGCTGACCGGGCTCGGGCTGCTGCTGCTGGGGCTGGTGATCTTTGGCGTCGTCCCGTACGACCTGCACCCCAACGACTCGCACGCGTACTGGGTCGTCG
>VBGQ01000136.1 GCA_005882055.1 Chloroflexota bacterium | reverse complement strand
GGACCAGGTCGGCCGCGGTCAGCGCCACGTCGACAGCCGCCCGAGCGGCCGCGTACGTGCCGGCCACGATGGGCGTGGCGGTGTCCAGGCAATGCGCTCCAAGCCGCGCCGCCCGTGCCGTTCCGGAGCCGCCATACCCACCCGCCGCCATCGGGCCTACCAGGAAGGTGTCGGGGATGAGCGGAGCGGCGCCATCGGTGGCGCCCGACGCGACCGCATCGGTCCATGCGTGCTCGAGCAGGTCGACCAGGTCTGGATCGTGGACGCTGGTGATCGGCTCCAGCCCGTGCTCGCGAGGTGATAGGAGGGCCCCTACACCGGCCTCCGCGAGCGCCTGTTCGATGGCCAGGATCCGCTCGGGCCGCTCGTAACAGGGAATCGCACGCCCGCCCATCACCTCCAAAGCGTCAGCAGTGTACTGGCGCCTCGTCAGGTCCCAGCCACGCGGCTACACTGCTGCGCACCGCGCCGCGAGATCGCGGTCCAGGGCCCAGGGCGCCTCGGGAGGGGTACCGCATCGATGACCGATGATCGGTTCGCGATCAACAGCCTGCGCCAGTGCCCGCTCTTCTTTGGATGCGAGAGCGGCGTGCTCGAATCGGTGGCCAATCATCTGCGTGTCCGCCGATTTCGGCGCAACGAGGTGATCTTCCACCAGGGCGACGCGGGCGATTCGCTGCACATCATCGCCTCGGGCTCGGTGAAGATCGTGCTTCCCTCCGCGGAGGGGGACGAGGCCATCATCGCGACGCTACATCCCCCCGACTTCTTTGGCGAGCTCGCCCTCCTCGACGGTCAGCCGCGGTCTGCAACGGCAACCGCCATCGAGCCGACCGAGACGCTGGCGCTGTCCCGACCAGTCTTCATGGAGCTGCTCAACGCGCACAACCAGCTGCGAGACGCTCTGCTCGCGGCGCTGGTCGCCGAGCTCCGGCGCCTGACCGGACACGTGGAGGAGCTCCACTTCCTGGACCTTGCCGGGCGGCTGGCTCGGCGTCTCGTGCAGCTCAGCGAGCAGACCGCGCCGTCCCCCGGGGGAGACATTGCGCTCGACTGGCCGTACACCCAGTCGGACCTGGCCGCAATGATCGGCGGAACCCGTCAGAGCGTGAACAAGCTGCTGGGCGGGTTGATCGCCGACGGCCTCGTCCGGATCGACCGCGACACGCTCACCGTGACCGATCCAGAGGCCCTCGAACGGCGCGCGGAGCGTTGATTGTGCATGTCGGCAAGTTGACAGCACCCTTGTCGCAGACTCACTGCGGCCACTTGCGGGGGCGTCGTACCCTCCGCACATAGCAAACCACCAACTCCCCAACGGGAAGAGAGGCAAACAAATGTCGCAGGATCAGACCGGTACCAAGGGAATCGCCAAGATCGCCAAGATTGCGAAGATCGAGGACGACACCGAGGGCCACATCGCCAAGATCGCCAAGGCGGATGACCGCAGCGCCGGCATCGCCAAGATCGCCAAGATCGCCAAGGCCGACGGTGAGGACACCGAGGGCCACATCGCCAAGGTCGCGAAGGTTGCCAAGGTGGCAAAGGTCGCAAAGGCTGAGGGCGACGGCGAGGACACCTCTGGCCACATCGCCAAGATCGCCAAGGCGGATGACCGCAGCGCGGGCATCGCCAAGATCGCGAAGATCGCCAAGATCGATGACGACGACACCGAGGGCCACATCGCCAGGATCGCGAAGATCGCCAAGGTCGACCCGCCCACGCTGGATCAGTAACCGCCCGGGTCCGCCAACCTCTCTTCCATGGGGCCCCCCGACAGGGACACCCCCGACGCAACCCTCAACGCCGCGCTGCTGACCATCCGGGAAGCAGCGCGGCGTGGTGTTGTTGCCAGCCGCTTCCAGCCGGAGGTCGAAGATCGCCTCCTGCAGTCGATCGTCGACGCCACGGTTCGCCTCTTCGAGGCCGAGGCGGCCTCGATTGCCCTCTTCGAGCGCGATCCAGAGCGCCTCGAGTTCCGGGTCGCCTCCGGACCCAAGGGTGCCGGGGCGGTCGGCATGACCGTGGCCCCGAACCAGGGAATCGCGGGCTACGTCTACTCCACCGGCGAGGCGCTCGCGCTTTCAGACGTGGCCGCTGATCCTCGCTGGGATCGGGCCGTGGCCGAGAGGACCGGGTATGTTCCGCGATCCATCGCGGCCGTGCCACTCGTCAACGAAGCAGAGACCGTGGGCGTCCTGCAGGTCCTCGACAAGCACTCCGCTCCATCGTTCACCATGCGCGACATGGAGCTGCTGGCGGTCTTCGCCAGCCAGGCTGCCGCGGCGATTGCCGCCACCAAGGTGCAGCGCGACCTGCCGTCGCTGATCGCCAGCTCGCTGCGCCAGGTGGAGTCGGAGCTCACGCAGGAGCAGGTCGAGGCATTGGTCTCCACCGTCGCGGGCGAGCTCGACGTGGACGAGGAGACGCCCTTCTGGGCGCTGGTCGACGAGGTCAGCCGCCTGCGAGACCTTGGCGAGAGCGAGCTCGACCTGGTGGGCGACATCCTGCGCGTGGTCGCCGAGCACCGAGCGCACCGCGGCCGCGGCCGCTTCCGCTGACGGACCGATGCCGTCCGTCGAGGAGCTCCCCGCCTGGTCCGAGCCCTTCAACCCGGAGACACGCGGAGGCCTAATCCGCCTTCCCGCGCTCGAGACGATCGATCGCGAGTGGGCCTTCGGCGGAGCGACCGGGGAAGGGGTCAGCGTCGCGATCATCGATTCCGGAGTCGAGGGTGACCATCCCGCCGTGCGCGGCCGCCTCAAGGAGAGCTGGGCCATCGAGATGCAGGCTGGCGAGCCCAAGGTGGTGCGCGAGCCCGTGGCGGGCGACCTCTTTGGCCACGGCACCGCCTGCGCGGGGATCATCGCGGGGATGGCCCCGCTGGTCGACATCGTCTCGATCCGCGTCCTGGGGTCGGATCTCAAGGGCAAGGGAGCGGCCTTCGCCGAGGCGCTGGACATGGCGATCCGGCGACCCGTGCGCGTCGCGAACCTGAGCCTGTCGAGCAAGAGCGACGCGCTCTTTCCAGTCTTCCACGAGCTCGCCGACCAGGCCTACTTCAGCGGCGTAGTGCTCGTCAGCGCCGCGAACAACGTCCCGGGTCCCAGCTACCCATCGCTCTTCAGCTCGGTGATCAGCGTCGCCGCGCACCCCGATCCGGACCCGTGGCGCTTCTACTACAACCCCAAGCCGCCGGTCGAGTTCGGGGCGTGGGGCGTGGACGTCCCTGTCGCGTGGCGCGACGGCGGCATGACGGTCGCCACCGGCAACTCGTTCGCCGCACCGCACATCACCGCCCTGGTGGCGCTCATCCTGTCGAAGCACCCGGGGCTGACACCCTTCGAGGTCAAGGCGATCCTGGCCGCCGTCGCCAACAACGAGCGGAGCGCCTCGACCGCCGCCTGACCCCGGTCGATTACTGGACCGAGGCCCCGGCTCCCCAGCGCGCCAGCTCCCGCTCGAGGTCGAGGGGAAGGACCGTCGCCTCGTTCTCGAACTCGCCCCACGCCTCGCGCGGGACGCGCCACATCACCTCGAATTCGTTCCCGTCGGGGTCGCGCCCGTAGAGCGACTTGCTGACGCCATGGTCGCTCGCTCCCGAGAGTGCGCCGGCCTCGGAGAGCGCGCGTTGCGCCTGCGCCAGGTCCTCGATGGTCCCCACCTCCCACGCCAGGTGGTACAGCCCCACTGAGCCGCGAGGCGGGCGTGGCGCCTCGGCCCCGACCTCGAACAGGCCTAGATCGTGGTGGTTCTCGCCTCCTGGCGCACGCATGAAGGCGGCGCGCATGCCAACCGGGCGGTCGAGCTCCTCGAAGCCAAAGACCCGGTGGTAGAACTCGGCGGCACGGTCCACCTCGCGCACGAAGAGCACCGCGTGATTGAGTCGCGTGACGTTGAATGCCATCTGGTTCCTCCGCGATGATCCTACGCCGTGGCGCGGACCCGGCCAGGACCGGCGCCCCGCCTAGAATGGCAGCGCATGTTCTACGTCCGGCGCGGCGAGATCCCCCATAAGCGCCACACCCAGTTCCGCAAGCCTGACGGCTCGCTCTACGCGGAGGAGCTGTTCGGCGTCGAGGGATTCGCGGGCCGGGCGAGCCTCCTCTACCACCACACGCCGCCTACCCAGACCAACAAGGTCGAGAAGGTGCGCGACGTGGAGCTCGAGCTCGCGGATGAGGACCGCAGCGGCCCACATCGGCACCACCTGGTGAACACCAAGGGCGTGGAGCCCACCGGCGACGGCGTGAGCGGGCGCGTTCCCCTGTTCACCAACGGCGACGTCACGTTCGGGGTGGTCCGTCCGGCGGAGCCGATGGTCCGCTTCTACCGCAACGGCGAGGCGGACGAGATGTTCTTCGTCCACGAGGGGAGCGGGATCCTTGAAACGATCTTCGGCCCGATCCCCTACGGCCCGGGGGACTACCTGGTGATCCCCATCGGGACGACCTATCGCCTCGTCCCGGATGGCGACTCCCAGCGGATGCTCTGGCTCGAGTGCCCGTCGGAGATCGAGCCGCCACGGCGCTACCGCAACGAGTACGGCCAGCTGCTCGAGCACGCCCCGTACTGCGAGCGCGACATCCGCCCGCCCGAGGAGATGTCGCCCAACCTCGAGACCGGAGATTTCGTGGTCGAGGTCAAGACTCGCGGGCGGGTGACTGCCTATCACTACACCCACCACCCGTTCGACCTGGTCGGGTGGGACGGCCACCTGTGGCCATTCGCCTTCAACATCGGCGACTTCGAGCCGATCACCGGCCGCGTCCACCAGCCACCGCCCGTCCACCTCACCTTCCAGCCGCGCAACTTCGTGATCTGCAGCTTCGTGCCACGCAAGTTCGACTATCACCCGCTCTCTATCCCGGCGCCGTACAACCACTCGAACATCAACTCGGACGAGGTCATCTACTACGTCGCGGGCAACTTCATGAGCCGCCGCGGGGTCGACATCAGCTCCTTCACCGTGCATCCCGCCGGAATCCCCCACGGGCCGCATCCAGGCACCGTCGAGGCGAGCATCGGCAAGGAGGCGACCGAGGAGCTGGCGGTCATGATCGATACCTTCCATCCGCTGCACCTCACCCGCCAGGCCGTGGAGATGGAGGACGATCGCTATCCCTACTCGTGGATCCCGCCGGAGGACTCGGCCGAGCACGCGCGCGAGCTCTCCGAGCGCGGCCCGGAGGCCTTCCCCGACTGAGAGGAACCCATGACCGATGCGACCGCGATCCCCGTCAACCTCTACCAGAACGAACGTGAGCTGATCGCGGTCGCGCCCATGCCCGGCGTGGCACCCCAGGACATCGGCATCGAGGTGAGCGCGCAGGGTACGGCCCCTACCTGCGCCGCGTGCAGCTGCCGTGTGCGGTGGACGCAGGCAAAGCCAACGTTTCCTACGGAAATGGGGTGCTGTCCATCTCCTTCCCCAAGGCCGATGCCACCGAGCCGGCCTCGATCGATCTGGGCCGCACCGGCCATGCCCGCGGGCTGGCGCTCGGGCACGTGGGGACGCGCGGTGGCGCCAGCGCTCACCCGCGATGATCCTGTACTTCCTCCGCCACGGGCGAGCCGAGCAGAACGCGGACGGCCCGGATGCGGATCGCCGGCTGACCAAGAAGGGCACCCACGAGCTCGAGGGAGCGGGCCCTCTCTGGAGACGGCTGAAGCTGCGACCGGAGGTGATCCTCAGTTCGCCGCTGGTCCGCGCCGTCCAGACCGCTGAGATCGCCCGGACGGGGCTCGAGGTCAAGACCAAACCCCAGACCGATGAGCGGCTGGCTCCCGGGGCCACCTGGGATCGCATGGCGCAGGCAATGGCCGATCACCACCAGGCGGCACGCGTCATGTTCGTTGGTCACAACCCGGACTTCGAATCCGCGATCGAGGTGCTCTCCGGTGCGGAGGCCGTGCGCCTCAGGCCCGGTGGCGTGGCGTGCCTCGAATTCCCCGGCGTCCCGGAGCCTGGCCAGGGCGAGATCGCCTGGCTCCTCGACCCGGACCTCTACCTCGATGAAGGCGGTGCTGCATGAGCCCCGCGCAGCTATTGCTTCGAACGATCCTGCTGTGCGACTACGCGCTCACGGGCCAGGACGGGAAGATCAGCGCGGTCGGGATCTTTGGGCAGATCAACGTCTCGCGCTTGCCCGCGGTGCATCCGCGCCTGTTCATCGTGGCGATCATGGATGCTGACCCGGGTCCCCACGATCTGACCCTGCAGGTCCTCTCACCCAAGGGCGGCCGACTCCTGGAGACCCCGCCGCAGCTCCACATGGAAGTGCCGCAGGGGACGACCATCGCCAACATCGTTGCCGACCTCAACGGCCTCGAGCTGCGAGATCTGGGCCGTCACGAGGTCGAGCTGCGGGAGGGCAGCCGACTGCTGGGCAGCACCCCGCTCCATGTCAACCTGATCTTCCAGGCATCGGAGGCGGCCCGCGCCTGAGGCTCAAGCCTTGATATCGGTCCCCATGGCGTGGTAGCCGCCGTCCACGTGGATGAGCTCGCCGGTCGTGAATCGCGCCAGGTCGCTCATCAGCAGGCAGCACATCTCGCCCACCGGCGTGGCGTCGGTCATGTCCCATCCGAGCGGGGAGCGGTTCTGCCAGCGGTCGGCGATCTGGTCGAAGCCCGGGATGCTCTTGCCGGCCATGGTGCGGATGGGTCCGGCTGACACGGTGTTGACGCGGATCCCGAAGGGGCCAAGATCTCGAGCGAGGTAGCGAGTCACCGCCTCGAGGCCAGCCTTGGCGACGCCCATCCAGTCGTAGATTGGCCATGCGAAGCGCCCATCGAAGTCGAGGCTCACCACGCTCGCGCCTCCGGCCGCCTTCATCGGCTCGAGGAGGCCAACCGCCAGCGCCTTGAGCGAATACGCCGAGGTCTGGAAGCCGGTCGCCACGCTCTCCCAGGGGGTGTTCAGGAAGTTGCCTCCCAGCCCGTCCGCGGGCATGAACCCTATCGCGTGCACCAGGCCGTCGAGCCCCCCCCATCGCTCCATCACCTGCGCGGATACGGTCGCGAGGTCCTCCTCCTTGTTGATGTCGAGCTCGAGCACGTCGGGAGTGGAGGGCAGCTTCTTCGCGACGCGCTCGGTCAGACTTCGCGCCCGGCCAAAGCTGGTGAGCAGGATCTCCGCGCCCTGTTTCTGCGCGACGCGAGCCACGGCGAACGCAATGCTGTCGTCGGTGAGCACCCCGGTGATGAGCAGCCGCTTGCCGTCGAGCAGCACGAGGCCTCCTTTGCGCGTCGGTGAGCGTCGCGGCCGATTGTACCGGCCGCTGCGCCGGCTCCTCCCTGCCGCTACGCTGTGCCGACGATGATGGTTCACCTGTACGACTACGCGGTCCCCATTGCCGACCCCGCCGCTCACGTTCCGAACCTGCGTGAAGCCCTGGGCGAGCTGGGCGCGGAGGATCGCAAGGCGCTGCTCTCCGGGCTCTTCCGGCCGGAGCGCATGCCGGGCACCATGGAGCGCCTATCGACGCTGGTCGCGGACGTGGATGCCAGCTTCGCGGACCTGCTGGCTCTGCTCGACAACGGGACCCGTGTGCGGAAGTTCGTCGCCATCGACGAGGCGAAGACCATCCTTGACCGATACCTCACGCCAGCCGCCATCGAGGGCACCCATGACTGGGACGTCGCTCGCCTGCATGAGCCGTACGGCGACGGCAGCTATCACGGCAAGCTCCTCAAGCGCGTCCGCAAGCAGCTGCGATCGGTCAGCACCCGGGAAGCGCTGACCACGCCCTTCCTCCTGCGACGCGAGTGGCGCGCGTGACGCGTCGGCGGCGGAGTGGTCGCCCATACCAGCCCTATCCGGCGCGCAGCTCGGCGTGGGTCGCGCGCCTGCTGGTCGTCCTGGTGGGTGTCGCGATGGTGATCGGGGCGCTGGCCTTCGCGTTCGTCCGATGAACGGGCCAGGCGGGCGGGCGCCTCAGAGCGTTTCCATCAGCACGGCCTGGACGTGCCATAGCAGCTTCCAGAGCTCCGGTGCCGCGCCCACCAGGTCGACTCCCTTCGCCTCGACGTGGTCGAAGAGACGGAACTGGCTTGATCGCGCCAGCCGGCCCAGTGGTCGCAGGCCGTCGGCCAGCTCGACGGACTGGCCGTAGGGCACGTAGGTGTCGCCGGTGTCATACATGACAAAGGCGTCGGCGTGGATGGCGGACAGGTGGCGGATCGGTGAGAGGCCGTCCAGCATCTCCCGTACGGCGGCCGGCAGCGCGCCCATGACCTGGCGCGCGCCCTCCAACGAGCCGGCGGTAAGGAGCGCATAGACCGCCTTCGCCGCGGCGCTGTCGAGTCGCGGGACGAGCGCCGGATCAGCGGGCAGCGCACGGCCAGACGCGGCGAACGCGTCCAATGCAGCCGTCAACGCCTCACGGTCCCCGCCCGCTGGAATGAGGCGAGCCAGCAGCCGCGCGAAGACCTCCCTGGTGAGCGCGGAAGACTTCCAGGTGACCATGTTGCCATCGAGCGTCTGGGCCTGCGCGACCACGTCGGCCAGGTATTCGCCGGCGTCCGCGTACGCGCCAAAGGCGTTCACCCAGCGCAGGTCGCCGGAAATGCGCGGATCGCCGGCCGCGAGCAGGGAGAGCGAGCCACCCACCGAGAGCCCAACCAGGCCCACGCGCCGACCATCGACCTCCGGCCGCGACATGAGCAGGCGTGCGGCATCGACCACCCCGCCGACCTCGTCAGGCGAGAGCATGCCGGCGAGCAGCGCTGCCGAGTCGGGGACGAGCACCGCCACGCCAGAGCGCGCCATGGCATCGGCGAAGCGGACGACCGCGGGATAGTCGCGTCCGACATTGTTGATGCCCAGGACGAGGACCATGCCGCCCACCGGATGGGCGGACGACGCGCCCTGTGGAAGCCAGAGGTCAGCCAGATCGCCCGCGGCTCCCGGGTCCGACCGATAGGCCAGCGACTCCCGTCGCGGCGCTGCTCCGAACAGCTGGAGCGGCTGCGGCTGGGCGCCCACCAGGCTCGGCACCAGGACGAGCGTCTGCAGCGTGACGCGCGGGGGTTTCCAGGCCACCGCCGCGCCGATGAGCACGACCAGGCCCAGAACGGTAAGTCCCAGCCGCCGCAGCCACCGACGACGGCGGGGCCGGCCAGCTGAAGCGGAGGTCACGCGGAGACCCGCCGGCGGCGAGTCAGCCGCCCAGGTGCACGGTGACCGGGATGACGCCCACCACGGAGCGATTCGCGTCGCTCACCGCGGCCCAGGCCTCGGGCGACAGGTCCGCGACCTTCTGCGCGCTGGTGCCCCAATAGCAGTCGCAGTAGTCGACCACCGGCAGGCGGACGCAGCGGTCCCCGCAGACGGTGACGTAGCGCGACGCCGGGGGCGGGTCGTATCGCCCGCCGAGCGGCCCGGGGAGTGCGACGACCGCCACGCCACGCCAGCCGGAGGTGCAGCAATACCAGGTTGCCTTGCCACTGATCGTGCTGCCGGTCACCGGCGGCGCGACCACGATCGGGACCGGGGGTGCGGGTGTGGCGTTCGGATCGGTCCCGAAGGCGACCGTGGGTGCGACCACGCCGGGCGTGGGGATCACGGCGGCCTGCAGCGTCTCGACGCCGATCGTGGGGCCGACCTCCTGCAGGCTGAGTGCCGCCGACGCCTCGCGCCCGGCCGGTCCCCGGTCGAACAGTGAGACGGGTTCGCTGGCCGCCGTCAGGAGGCGCTGAGTCTCCGGCGCGATGGGCGTCGCCGAGCGGGCGCTCAGCGGAACGACCAGAGCCATGGCGATGGCGAAGGCGACCGTTCGGACTGCGACGCGCCGCAGAAGGTCCGGCAATAGAATCCTCGCTGGGTAGAGACTCCCTCGGTCACGGGCCCGCGGGACGAGCCTCCACCCTACCCCATGCCCACCCGCGGTGTAAACGGCGCGACGTCCGGTCGGGGCGGTTCAGGGAAGTGAGGTGTCGAAAAGATGGCCACACGCGACGCCACCCGCCGCAGCGGCGCGGTGATGATGCGCGGCGGCGCCAAGCGGCCGACCGAGGACCAGCGCCTTCTCCAGGAGGGCCGTGAGCCCGCGGAGTTCCTGGAGACCGATACCTGGCGCGCCTTGCGCATCCTTGGCGAGTTCGTCGAGGGATTCGACGCGCTGGCCAACATCGGCCCCGCGGTGAGCATCTTCGGATCGGCGCGCGCCAGGCGCAGCGACCCGGAGTATCGGCTCGCCCGCCGCGTTGCCCGCCGCCTCGTCAAGGAGGGCTTCGCGATCATCACCGGCGGCGGCCCGGGAATCATGGAGGCGGCCAACCGGGGCGCCCAGGAAGCGGGCGGCCTCTCGATCGGCTGCAACATCGAGCTTCCGTTCGAGCAGGACCTCAACGATTACGTCGACCTGGGCATGCAGTTCCGGTATTTCTTCGTCCGCAAGACGATGTTCGTGAAGTACGCGGAAGCGTTCTGCATCTTTCCCGGCGGCCTCGGGACGCTCGACGAGCTGTTCGAGTCCCTCACCTTGATCCAGACCGGCAAGATCGAGCACTTCCCGGTGGTCCTCTTCGGGACCGACTACTGGAAGGGCCTCTTCGACTGGATCCGCGCCCGCCCATTGGTGGAGGGAAAGGTGGCCCCCGAGGACCTGGAGCTCTTCACCCTGACCGATGACGTGGACGAGGCCTGCGCGGCGATCCTGGCCCGTTATCGCGAGCGCGAAGAGAAGGAGACGGCCTCCCAGGAGGCGAACGCCCAGGCGGTGAAGGTGGCCGCGCGCAGCGCAGATTCACGCTCGCGGCGCGGCGGCACGCTCCGGTGATCTAACGGCTGATCTGGCGGACCCGACCGGATTCGAACCGGCGATCTCCAGCGTGACAGGCTGGCATGTTGGGCCGCTACACCACGGGTCCACGGCGGGTCGGGAGCATAGCACAGGGTCTCAGGACGGCCGCCAAGGAGCCCGGACCGATGCACGGCTGAGCCCCCAGGCCGCAGCCCCATATGCGGTGGCGGCGATGAGCAGTGCCAAGCTGCCCCCCAGGAACCACGCCGATCCCCCGCGAGCCGCTTCGGTCGCCGCAGCGACCGCGCAGGCGACCAGCAGGCTGGCGAAGATGCCCGCGAGGACCGCCGCGCTGGCCGTCACCCAACGTCCCTCACATCC
>VBGQ01000135.1:9037-13421 GCA_005882055.1 Chloroflexota bacterium | reverse complement strand
GGGGAACTATGGAGCGGTGCGCGCGGAGGAGTCGCCGAGCCATGGACGCGAATTCTCACTCCTCCTCACCTTGCCGCCCCTGGGAGCACTGTTCCTCAAGCCGGTGGGGTGATTCGCGTCACGTGGTCGGCGTCCGTTTTGTGGCGTCCTCTCTAGAGTCCATGTTCGATTGCATTTCGAACGGATTCCACGAGGGGAGCCCCGAACAATGCGCCGTATCCTGATTGCAGCAACGATCCTGGCCGCCGCCTGCGGTGGCAAGAGGACGATCCCGGCGACGCCGGAGATCAAGGCCGCCGCGACGCAAGCCCAGCTGGGCGCGAACGCGTCGGGTTCCGATACCCAGGCGAGCCTCGCTTTGCAGTCGCTGGGCGCCAGCATCGGGGACGCGGCGTCGGCGGGCGACGTCTCCACCGTCGACCTCACCGGCCTGCCTGCCCCCGCCGCCCTCGCTGCGAGGGCCACCTCGCCGAGCACCGTGCAGCGCGCCCTGCGATCGGGGACGGCACCGACCCAGGCCACCACCCCTCCCAGCGGTTGCATCCAGCGCAACCCAAGCACCCTGGCCCCGGAGCTCATTCCATCGGGAACCGGCACCTGCACCGCGTCCGGCCACCTCGAGATCTACTATGACAACGGCGATCAGGTGAACATCACCTGGTCCGGGGACAGCACCAGCTTCGACCTCAGCATCGAGGTCGTGGCGGGCCCCTGGACGGGCACCAATCTGGCCTTCCACGGCGCCGGCAGCGCGGTCGGCGCAACCGTGAGCGTGAGCGGCGCGATGAAGTTCACGGGCGCTCCCAGGAACATCGACGCGGACTTCGCTCTCACCTTCGTCGCCTCGGTCAACGGCTCCAGCGTCTCGATCAGCGTGAACGGGACGGTCACCGACCATCTGGGGCTGGTCCGCGCGGTGCAGGGATGGTCCATTTCGACGGATAGCACCGTATCGGGGCAGACGGAGCACAGCACGGTGGATTTCCACGGCACCATGGAGATCGACCTGCTCAAGGCGGATGGCCACACCACCGATCACTCCGTCGCCTTCAATCTCAACCTGCACGTCGTGACCGACAGCTCGCCGACCTTGGTCAGCGTCTTCTACTCGGCGAGCGGCGACGTGGATTGGGACGGCGCCCGGGTGGGCGACCTGTTCACGAAGGAGAAGGACATCTGGGTCCACTGGACCGACGGAACGGAGGAGATGCTCGACCTCTCCGGCGTCGTGGGCGCCTAGCGCAAATCGGCGTTGTGAGGAGGGCCCGGGGCGAAGCGCTCCGCGCCCTCTGCTTTCCCACGACTGCCGCTCAGCCGCAGGCGCTGAGCCACAGATCGGTGGCCGCCCCTAGTTCCTGAATCCTGCCGGGCGGCGCGCGGGCGGAGGAAGCGGCGAGGCATGGTGGTGCACCATGCGCCAGGTGCCCTTCTCCCGGACGAAGAGGTTGGTCGCGGCCAGCTCGCCACCGGGTACGACCTCGGCGCACACAACCCAGGCCGTCTCGCCCGCGACGTGCGCGGAAGGCCGCTCGCAGCGGATCTCCGGCGGCGCGCCGCCCTCGAGCAGGATCCGCCGCCAGCTTCCCACCACCTCCTCCCGCCCGAACAACGGTTCCCTGCCGGGGTGCAGGCACGCGACCGGCGCCTCGCGCGCCCAGAGCGCATCCATGGCCTCGGGGTTACGCTGCTCGAAGGCCGCGTAGAATGCGGCATTCGCCTCCAGCACCTCGCGCTCGGCGGCTGTCATCCGTCCATTCTACGCCCTCGCTGCCGGCGCGTCGCGCAAGTCACACCTTCGCCGCATGCGCATCGGCTTTCTCATGGACCCCCTGGAGAACGTGCGGGTGGATCACGATTCCACCTTCGCCCTGATGCTCGAGTGCCGGCGGCGAGGCCTGGAGGTCCGCGAGCTGCGCCAGGAGTGGCTGTACGTAGCGGACGGGCGGGCGCGCGCCCGCATGCGCACCGTCGAGGTCCAGCGTATCGCAGGCGCGCACTTCCGGGTGTCAGTCGACGCCGACGCGCCCCTCGCGGAGCTGGACGTCCTCTTCCTGCGCAAGGATCCGCCGGTAGACGTCGACTTCGTCCGCGCCACGCAGATGGTGGAGCTGGGGCCGGGGCCGCTCCTGATCAACCATCCGCGCGGGCTGCGCGCCGCCAACGAGAAGCTCTTCGCGCTGCGCTTTCCCGACCTGGTCCCACCCACCCTGGTGGCGCGCGACCTGCCCCGCCTGCGGGCCTTCATCGACGCTCAGGCGCAGGCGTACCTGCCCGCGGTGCGCGAGGGCGACAAGCGGATCATCCTGCTCGGCGGCGAGCCGCTGGGCGCGGTGCTGCGCGTGCCCCGCGAAGGCGAGCTGCGGGCAAACTTCGCCTCGGGCGGCAGCGCCGCGCCGGCCCTCCTCACTCCCCGCGATCGCGAGATCTGCCGGCGCCTCGCCCCGGCACTGAGCGAGTTGGGGCTCTGGCTCGTCGGCATCGACGTGATCGGGGGCAGGCTCACCGAGGTGAACGTGACCAGCCCGACGGGCCTGGTGGAGATCGATGCCCTGAACGGAGAGTCCCTGGAAGCGCGGGTGATCGACTTCGCGCTGCAGCGCGCCGGATTGCCAGCGCGCGCCGCGGCGGGTATGTGATCGCGCTCGTGAAAGGGATCTCCGCCCTGTTCCTGGTCGCAGCCCTCGGCTGCGGCGGTGGCGGACCGAACGTGGGCGCCACGTTCAACGGCGTAGTGCGCGGTCAGCCGATGACGCCTGCTGACGCCGTCTCCTCGCCGGCGCACCTTCTTTTCAGCGGCGTCGATGCGCAGGTCGCCGCCATCGTGCTGACCGACGTGCCCAACGTCTGCCCGAAGCTGAGCGCGAACACGCAGCCGAAGAGCGCGAAGGCGCAGCTCATCGCGCTGGCCGATTTCAACGCCTTCCCTCCCTCGCTCACCGCGCCCGCCGGGCCGGGGACCTTCACCGTGTACGACCCCACTTCGGGAGGAATTCCCCCCGCCCACCTCGCGGTGGTGAGCTTTGCCGCCGACGATGCGTCCTGCATCCCCACCGTCCAGCCCGCGGCCGGGACCTCCGGATCGGTCCGGATCACGTCAGCGTCCGGCGGTAGCTTCACTGGCACCTACACCGTGGGATTCGAGACGGGAGAACAGGTCAACGGCGAGTTCCACACCGCGAACTGCCCAGGGCTGGCCACGTTCCTGTCCGGCACCACGCACCCGTGCGGCTGAACGGCTCCTCTCGATGACCAAGGCCTCGAGCCCCAACGACCTGTCCGAGGCGGCGCTGGCGCTGGACCGCGAGCTGCGGCGGTTCGAGGACCTGGCCGACCAGGCCGAGCGACTGAAGCTGACCACGGAACGGAGCGTCGAGCGGGCCACCGAGGCGCTGACCCGGGCCGCGGAGAGCCAGGACCGGATCCAGGCGCACGTCCAGCAGCTGGTTGCGGCGGTCGGCTCGGCGCGACAGAAGCAGGAAGCGGACGCGGCGGCGTTGATGGCCCGGGCCCAGCAGATCGCGGCGCGGCGCAAGGAGTTCGCCGACGTGCTGCAGCGCATGGCAGCCCTGGGACAGATGGCCAAGGAAGTGCAGGATGCGCTCAAGGCCGGCCCTGACGCGATCGACGACTTGCAGTCGCGCATGCAGACGATCGCCGACGAAGCTGCCGACATCGCGCTCACGGCGCGGCAAAAAGAGATGGAGGAAGTGGCCCGGCAGGCCGACGGGCTGCGGCAGCAGATCCTCGCCGCGAAGAACAAGGTCGCGCTCCTGGCGGGGAAAGCTCGCGTCTAGAACGCGTCATGACCGGAACTGTCGAATGGCGCCCGAGGTGTAGCGACGCCGGGGCTAGGACACCGCGCGCAGCAGGGCCTGCTTCCGCGGGATCCGAATGACGAACTCGGCCCCCGGCCCGGGCTTCAGCTCCAGCGTCCCGCCCAGACTCTGCACCACGCGCCAGGCGATGGTCAGCCCCATGCCCATTCCACGGCCGGGTCCCTTGGTGGTGAAGAAGGGCGTGAAGATCCGCTGGACGGCGTCGGGAGGTACCCCGGGTCCGTTGTCCTTCACCGATACGACCAGGCTCTCGCCTTCTCCGAACGCCCGGACCCGCACCCGGCCGCCGGCGTCGGGCGCGGCCTCGATGGCGTTCTGCACCAGGTTCGAGATCACCTGGTTGAACTCCTCGGGGACGCACTCCACCGTGCCGTTGCCGACCAGCTCCAGATCGACCTGGACCGCGCGGCCCGTGGCCGGCAGGACCATGGCCACCACTTCCCGGATGGAGGTGAACACGTCGTGGGGGCGAAGCTGGCGGGAGTATCCCGCCTTGCTGTAGCTGCTCATCAGCTCCACAGTGCCGGCGATCCGCTTGATCCCGCTCT
>VBGQ01000135.1:0-9018 GCA_005882055.1 Chloroflexota bacterium | reverse complement strand
CGTTCTTCAGATAGTTGAGCGGGTTGTTGATCTCGTGCGCGAGGCCGCCGGCGACGATCTCCAGCGAGTCCATTCGCTGGGTGAGCACGATGTCGGCGGTGGTCTCCTGGGCGTGCACCAGGGCCCGCGCGGTGCTCAGCAGCTCGCGGGGCGAGAACGGCTTGGCCAGGTACGCCGACACGCCGGTCTCCAGGCCCGCCACGCGATCCTCGAGATCGCCCTTGGCGGTGAGCATCAGGATGGGGATGTGCCGCGTCTCGTCCGAGGCCCGCAGCCGCCTTGTCAACTCCAGCCCGTCGATCCCGGGCATCATGAGATCGGCGATGATGAGCGAAGGGCGCTCGCGGGCCGCCATCTCCAGCCCCTTCAGACCGTCGTCGGCGGAGATCACCTTGAAGTACGCGCGAAGCGAGTTGTGCACCAGGCGGATGATGTCCGGCGTGTCGTCCACCACCAGCGCGAGGTGCGGCTTGGTGTCCTCGTCGCTGTCGCGCACCGAGACGCGACGCTCGGTGGCCTCGACGATGTCCAACAGGCGGTACTCGTCGCGGGCCGCCATCTGCACGGCGAAGTCCATCAGGCCGCGGTCGTTGGCCCGGTTGCCTTCCGGGACGTCCCGCGTCGGACCGCGCCGCTCGAGCACGTCCGGCCGGAAGTGCTCCTTGTCGCGGAGAAGCTCCACGGTGAACCTGGCCCCCCGGGACGACTCGGCCCAGATCCGGCCCCCGTGCAGCTCGACGATCTCCTTGGCGAGCGCCAGTCCGATGCCCGTGCCTCCGTACCTGCGCGTCCCGCCCATGTCCACCTGGTAGAAGCGCTCGAAGATCCGGTCGGCCTTTTCCGGAGGAAAGCCGGGGCCGTCGTCTTCGACCACCACCTCGGTCCGCGGGCCCAGGCCGCGCACCAGGACGTTGACGTGGCCTCCGGGCGGGGTGAACTTGGTCGCGTTCGAGAGCAGGTTCAGGAACACGCGCTCGATCCGCTCGATGTCGCACCAGACGAAACTCGAAGGCGTGCTGGCGTCGAGCGCCAGCTCGATTCCCTTGCGGTGGGCGAGCGGCTGCACCTGGGCCACCAACCCGCGCAGGTACTCGACGATGTCGTGCTCGGCGACCTTCAGGCGCAGCTTCGATTCCTCCAGGCGCGAGAGATCGAGCAGGTCGCCGATCATCTTCAGCAGCTTGAGGCCGCTGCGAAACATGGACTCGAAGGTGGACCGGTGCGCGGATGCCAGCTCGCCCATCTCGCCCTGCAGGATGAGCTCGAGCGGCGCCAGCACCATCGCCAGCGGCGTCTTGAACTCGTGGGTGATGTTGGCGAAGAACTGCGACTTGAAGCTGTCCAGGGCCTTCAGCTCGTTGTGGGCGCGCTCCAGCGACGCCTTGGTCTCCTCCAGCCGCACCTGGCTCGCGAGCATCTCCCTCTGCGAGCGGTAGTGCATCACCTGCCCGGTCGCGGCGACGAACGCCATCCCGACCAGGAACATGAGATTGGACGCGGCAACGGTGGCCTCGCCCACCCGGTGCAGCAGCGCATTGGGGATGATGAACGACAACAGGACCACGGCGGATTGCAGCGCGACGACCTGCGGGCGCCAGACGAAGATCAGACCCGTCGCGACGATGACCAGCGAGAGCCCCGCGTAATACGGCGAGGAGAGCCCGCCGAGAAAGGCCGTCATCACGCTGATGCCGCCCGCAGCCAGGACCATGTATCCGGCGGTGAACAGGTTCGGATGCCGGGTGAAGATGCGGCGATTGACCACGAAGAGGAGCGCGATGGTGATGGCGAGGAAGATCCCGCGCGTGATCCAGAGAAAGCGGAGCGCGTCGCGAGCCGCTGGGTTCGCTCGAAGAAGCAGGTAGTCGAGAGCGCCGAACCCAGGATAGAGCACGGCCCCCAACCAGAGCATGAGGCGCATGCCGCGACGGTTCCGCTCGACCAGCCATTGCGTCCACCGGCCGCGGAATCCCGTGCTCGGGTCCAGCATCAGTCCCGCGAGAATTCGAGGAACGGGTTGACGCCGGTCTCTTCCTCGAGGATGCGCAGGCGCGCGTCGGCGCAAGCCCGCTGGCCCATCTCCATCAGCTCGGCGCGGGAGCGATAGAGCAGGAACCAGTCCAGGTGGTGCTCCATGTACCAGCGGCTGCGGTTTTCCGGCACCATGTTGGAGACGATGAGCTGTCCCCCTGCCGACAGCCGCGAGTAGAAGTCCCGCGCGAGCTGCACCGCCGTCGGTAGACGCAGGTAGTCGAACAGCCCCGCGGAGTAGATGAGATCGAACGTTCCGAACTCGTCGAAGAGCGTCCGATCCCGCAGCAGCCGCTTGATCGATTCGTGCAGGTACAGGATGCGGACGCCGGGACCTTGGCGGTTCTCGGTGAGCGGCTGGATGCGCCGGTAGGCATACGCAAGCGCGCCCTTGTCCTGGTCGAACAGCACGACCTCGACCGGCACGGGAAGGCGCGGCATCTCCGAGAGCAGCTCCGACAGCTCCTGGGCGGGGCCCGCCGCGATGCCGAGGATGCGCAGCGGAAGGGTCCGGTTCTGCAGCCGTGTCTTCAGCCAGCCCTTGATCAGGTCCTTGCGGTGTCGCACGGCCCTGCTGGCCGCCATCTCGTCCGTCACCAGCGACATGGTCTTGGCAAAGAGGGTTGGACCCTCGAAAGGCAGCTCGTACAGGAAGCGCATCACTTCATAGTCGCCGGGGTATCCGAACGGCTTCTGGAAGGCGCGGTGCGCCGCGGGCGCCTGCATGAAGAAATCGTGCAGGTTGCGCCGTGAATATTCGACGAGCGCGGGCACGTCCTCGGGCGGGACCTTCCGGACCGTGCCGTCGATCTCCTCGACCGCCTTCACCAGGTCGACGGCGATGTGCGCGCGAATGGCGCGGACCAGCTCGTCGCGCGCGCGCGTCGGGTCTCCGTGCACGACGTGCCAGGGCAGCTCGACCTCCACTTTGCGAAGCTGCCGCTCCGCGTCTTCGAGAGACAGCCGCAGCTCCGAGACCAGCGTCTTGAACCGCTCGTGTCCCGCGACGCGCCAGGGCGATTGGCTGGCCCGCTGCCCCACGAACGTCTTGATGCCACGCAGCTCGAGGATCTCGTCGATGGAGACCAGGCGTCCCTCGAACGAGATGCCGACGATGGTGACGCCGCCGATCTCGCGCACCGAACCCACCCGCGCGTCTCCGCGATAGGATTCGTGCGCGTCGAAGCGGACGCTCACCGCCGTCAGGACCTGGCCGACCGTAGGGACTAGGTCCTTGGGGCACTCGAACGCGGCGCCGTTTTCGGATACGTCCAGCAGGGGGCATCGTCGTTCGGCATCCCCGGCCGTGAGCGCGACTTCTGAGCGGAGCGGAGCGAGATCGGCTGCGCGGTAACGTTGGGGCCGGAAGAAGACCTCGCGGCCTTGCGCGCCTTCCAGCTCTTCGTAGTTTCGGACCCGGTGGAGGGTGACGGTCAAGGGGATTCCTCGGCAGGCTGTAAGCGCACCTCGAAGCGCGCGCCGCCTGACGGACGGTCGAGCACCGCGATTTCCCCCTGATGAGAATCGATGATCAGCTTGGCCATGTACAGCCCCATGCCCATGCCCCCCTCGCCTTTGCTCGAGACGAAGGGCTTGAACAGGTTTTCCCGCACCGCCGCCGACACCCCCGGTCCCTCGTCCTCGACGGCGAAGACGACGTGGCCGTTCTTGCGCGAGGCCTCGACGCCGATCTGGCGCCACTGGGCGGTCGCCTGCACTGCGTTTCGCACCAGATTCACCAGTACTTGCGTGAGCTTCTGTCGGTCGCCGTGAACGGGAGGCAGGCCCTCCTCGATGGTCACAGCCACCTTGTGCGCCCGGAAGCTCATGTCCATCCGGGCGATGGCCAGGGCGTCGTTCACCACCAGCGAGGGCTGCAGCATCGCCTTCTGGATGGTCAGGGTCCCGCCCCGGGCGAACTGGTGCATGGTCTCGAGCGTATGGATGAGGTTGCCCACGCCTTGCATGCCCACTTGCACGCTCTCCATCACGTCGGGCGCGACGCCGCGCTGCTCCAGCACGCTTTCGACGTAACCCAGGCTGACCATGAGATTTCGCAGGTCGTGCACCACCCCTGCCGCAAGCTTTCCCATGGTGCCCAGCCGCTCCAGATGGAGCAGCTGCGACTGCGCGCTTCGGACCTGCACCAGGCTTGCGTCCAACTCGTCGGTCCTCTTCGCAAGCAGGCCGACCAGCTTCCGGATCGCCCGGGTCTGGTAGACGTGCTCGCTCGCTTGACGCACCGCCTCGAGGATGTCGTCCGGCTGCCAGGGCTTCTTCAGGAAGCGAAACACCCGCGCGCGGTTGATGGCGGAGATCAAGGCCGGCGGATCGGTGAATCCCGTCAGGACGATGCCGGCCACGTCGGGCTTGAGGTCGCGGATCTGTTCGAGCAGCTCCACGCCGGTCATTTCGGGCATGCGCTGATCGGTGATCACCACGTCGAGATCGGCCACCCGGGCAATCTCGAGCGCCTGCTCGCCCGCCTGGGCTTCGTGGACGCGGTAGCCTGCTTCGAGGAAATTTCGCAGGACCGTCAGGTTCGGCTGCTCATCGTCTACGATGAGGATCCCGCCACTGCGGGTCTCCCCAACGCCGTGTAGCGCGATGAGCGAGCGGAGACTCTCGTCCAGCATGACACGCCAGCATCCCCCTCTATGTGTAGTAAAGGCAACTTTTGATTCTGGGTTCGCCGGGATACGGGCCAGCGGACCAGCCCTCGGGGCCAGTTCTACGCCTTTGGACCAAGACGCAGTGCGTCAGTGCGGAGTTCGCACGCCAGTCGCCGCGTGGAGCGCGTCCTCCAGAGCGGCGATGCGCTCCCCGGCTTTCCGCAGCCTCCGGCACAGCTCCCGGGCAATGTTCTGGTAGAGCAGGAGGTACGTCTTGGGGTCCGTCTTGTAGAGCTTGTACAGGTCGAGATTGGTCAGCTCGTACAGGACCGAGTCCTTCTCGGCCGTGCAGGAGAACGGCCTCCGCTCCATCTCGATCAAGGAAGTGACCCCGAAGAAGTCGCCAGGCCGCATCATGAGGAGACGCGCCTGCGACCCGTCCTGGCAATGGCGCCTCATGATCAGAGCGCCCTGCTGCACGATGTACATCGACTTGCCGTCGTCGCCTTCGGCGAAGAGAAGCTGGCCGGCGGCGACGCGCTTCTCCTTCAGCATCGCGGCGACGGTCGCCACCACCTCGGGCATCAGCCCGCCGAAGAACGAGGTTCTGGCGAGGAAGGCCTGGAGCTCGGGGTCGGCCATCCCCCCGATTCTAGCTCAGCGGTACGACTCGAGGGGAGGGCATGAGCAGACCAGGTTCTTGTCGCCGTACGCGTGGTTCAGTCGCCCCACCGCCGGCCAGAACTTCCGCTCGCGCACCCAGGCCACCGGATAGGCGGCGCGTTGGCGCGAGTAGGGGCGGTCCCAGGAGTCTGCCGTGAGCACCTCGGCGGTGTGCGGCGCGCCCTTGAGGACGTTCTGATCGCGAGGCGTCTTCCCCGCCTCAATCTCACGATCATCAGGGTGCCGATGACCGGAAACGAGGTGGTCGGCGCGTGGAAGCCGTAGTCCATCAGGCGCTTCGCCACGTCGTCCACCTCGATGCCCGCGTCCCGCTTTACCCTGCGCAGGTCGACGATGCACTCATGCGCGACGAACCCGTTCTTGCCCCGGTAGAGGACCGGGAAGTGCTCATCCAGTCGCTTCGCGATGTAGTTGGCGTTCAGGATCGCGACCTTGGTGGCCTGGGTGAGCCCCGACGCCCCCATCATCTTGATGTAGGCCCAGGAGATGAGAAGGATGCTGGCGCTCCCCCAGGGCGCCGCTGAGATGGCCCCGATCGCCTTGTCGCCGCCGGTGCGCACCACCGGGTGACCCGGGAGGAAGGGCATGAGGTGCCTGGCCACGCAGATGGGGCCCATGCCCGGTCCGCCGCCGCCGTGCGGGATGCAGAAGGTCTTGTGCAGGTTGAGGTGACAGACGTCCGGCCCGAAGTCGCCGGGGCGGCAGAGCCCGACCTGCGCGTTCATGTTGGCGCCGTCCATGTAGACCTGCCCGCCGTGGCGATGCACGATCTCGCAGATCCTGCGCACGTCCTCCTCGAACACGCCGTGCGTCGACGGGTAGGTGATCATCAAGGCGGCCAGGTTCTTCGCGGACTGCGCCGCCTTCGCCTCGAGGTCCTTGACGTCGACGTTGCCGTTCTCGTCCGTCTTCACCACCACGATCCGGTAGTTCACCATCGCGGCGGAGGCGGGATTGGTTCCGTGCGCCGATTGCGGGATCAGGCAGACGTTGCGGTGCGCCTCGCCGCGCGACTCGTGGTAGGCCTTGATGACTTGTAGCCCGGCATACTCGCCTTGCGCTCCGGAGTTCGGCTGCAGCGAGACGCCCGGGAAGCCGGTGATCTCCGAGAGCATCGCCTCCAGCTCCTGAAAGATCTGGGCGTATCCCGCCGCCTGGGACCGCGGAGCGAAGGGGTGCAGCCGCGAGAAGGCGGGCCAGGTGATGGGCAGCATTTCCGCGGTGGCGTTCAACTTCATGGTGCAGGAGCCGAGCGGGATCATGCTGCGCGTGAGGGAGAGATCGCGGGACTCGAGCAGGCGCATGTAGCGCAACATCTCGGTCTCGCTGTGGTGCGTGTTGAAGACGGGATGGGCGAGATAGCCGCTCTGGCGCGCCAGCGCTGCCGGGATCCGGCTCTCCTCGCCCTCCACGTCCGGCACCGTGCGCGCGCCGGCGAACGCGGCGAGCACGTCGCGCAGGTCCTCGGCGGTGGTCGTCTCGTCCAGCGAGACGCCGATGGTGCCCGCGTCGATGCGGCGAAGGTTCAGCTTCCGCGCCACGGCGGCGGCGAGGACTGCGTCCGTCTTCGCGGGCTCGACCTGCACGGCGACCGTATCGAAGAATTGATCGTGCCGGAGCTTGTACCCGAGCCGGCCCAGCCCGCGCGCGAGGTGCACGGCGAGGCCGTGGACGTGCTGGGCGATCGCCTTGAGGCCCCTGGGCCCGTGGTAGACGGCGTACATCGAGGCGATGATCGCCAGCAGCGCCTGCGCCGTGCAGATGTTGCTGGTCGCCTTCTCCCGGCGGATGTGCTGCTCGCGCGTCTGCAGCGCCATGCGCAAGGCGGTATGGCCTTGCGCGTCCACCGAGACGCCGATGATCCGGCCGGGCATGTTGCGCACGTACTCGTTCCGGGTCGCGAAGTACGCCGCGTGCGGCCCGCCGTAGCCGAGAGGGACGCCGAACCGCTGCGTCGATCCCACCGCGCAGTCCGCGCCGAGCTCGCCCGGAGGCGTGAGCAGCGTGAGCCCGAGGATGTCGGCCGCCATCACCACCAGGGCGCCGCTGGCATGCGCCTTCTCGATGAAGGGCCGCGGATCGCGGACGGCTCCGTCGGTCGCGGGATACTGCAAGAGGGCGCCGAAGATCTTCTGCTTCGCCGGATCGAAGGTGGCGGGATCGCCGACGATGATCTCGATCGCGAAGGGCAGGGCGCGGGTGCGCACCACTTCGATGGTCTGGGGGTGGCAATCCTGCGCGATGAAGAACGCATTTCCCGCGTTCGGCGCGACGTTGTGGA
This sequence comes from Chloroflexota bacterium, assembly GCA_005882055.1. Lineage (GTDB taxonomy): Bacteria > Chloroflexota > Limnocylindria > QHBO01 > QHBO01 > CF-82. Next base: position 1,410 of record VBGQ01000135.1, on the reverse strand, counting down.
ACATCGTCATCGCTTCCGCCGCGGCCGTCCCCTCGTCTAGCGAGATCTCCGGCTGGTAGGGCGTGTATTGAGTGTACCAACCGTGGTTTTCCAGGATGTTCCGCTGGATCACCGGCGGGGTGACCGTGTCCGAGTAGCCCATCCCGATGTAGCTGCGGAATACCTGGTTCTTCGCCGCGATCTCCTCGACCTCGCGCAGCAGCCCGAACTCCGACCGGCCGGGCGGCAGGTCGAGCGGCTTTTGCAGCCGGATCGCCGCCGGCACGGTGCGGTCGATCAGCTCGTCCAGGTTCCGCACCCCGAGGACCGCGAGCATCTCCTCGATGTCCCGGCTATCAGGCCCGACATGGCGGTCGACGAAACGGTCGGGATGGCGGGTCGGCTTCATCTCGCGGGCTCCTTCCGGGAAGCGGCGCAAGATAACGGGGATCCCCGCGGTCTGCTAGAGTGCAGTCTCATGAACCTGACGGGCGATCCCGAAGGCCTGGCCACTCTGAAGTCGTTCCAGGAAGGGAACCGCGACTACCTCAAGTTCCTCATCCAGGAAGCCCGCACCGTGTTCGAGCACCAGGTCGATTTCAAGAACGCGAAGGGAGCGCAGTTCCGGCTGCATTTCGACGTGAAGACCGGCGACTTCCGGGTGGAGAAGAAGCCCTGAAGTCGCACGCAACCCGTTGACTTGTGGACCTGTGACCGCTCTCGCGTCACAGTTTGAGCGGCCGGCGCGCGATCTGGTAGAGCAGCAGCCCCATCACCGCGAAGCAGACGACGCCCAGGACCTCGTAGCCGCCCTCGCCCAGACCGCGCGTGAGAATCGCGTGCAGGCTGAGCGAATCGACGGCGTTCCCGACTTTTTCGCTCCAGTGCAGGAACGCGACCACCGTCCCGGTGAGGGTTCCTCCCGCGACCAGTCCGGTGGCGAACAAGCTTCCAGCGCCGACGTCGTCGCCGTGTCCGCCCGACGCCCTGGCGCCGGAGCGGCGGTCCACGATTCCCTTGATCGCGCCGCCCACGAAGATGGGCAGGGTCGTGGAGAGCGGAAGGTATGCGCCGACCGCGAAGCTCAGGGGAGAAACCCCGCACAGCTCGATGGTGACGGCGAGGAAGACCCCGACCAGCACGAACTGCCAGTCCAGGTTCTGCGAGAGCAGGCCGCGGATCAGCGTTGCCATCAGGGTGCCCTGTGGGGCCGGGAATGCCTCGGTGCCGATCTGGTGGCGGACGAGGCCGGTCGCCGCGTCTACGGTTGGCTTGTCGAGGACCTGGACGGTGAATCCGATCACGGCCGCGGCCACGACGACGCCGATGAGCAGGCCGATCTGCTGGTACTTCGGAGTGGCGCCGACCAGGTATCCGGTCTTGAGGTCCTGCGAAGTGGCGCCGGCGTTGGCGGCGGCGATGCACACCATG